>NZ_VFBD01000002.1:0-35424 GCF_011319765.1 Pseudoalteromonas sp. MB47
GCGTCTGTGACCTTGTGGATATATTCGAACCTTATTCTTTTAGGCTGTCGAAGTAGACCTTCGCCTTTTTTAAAACGTCATTCTCCAACTGAGCATCTTCGAGTTGCTTCTCAAGCTTGCGAATTTGGCGTTCTAAATCTGTGTATGATTTGTCAGGGCCTTGGTTCTTTAGTGGCTTTGCCGTTTTCTTTTTCGAGGTCATGTGACTTCTCCAACTTGATAGCATGTCAGGATGAATACCGTACTTATTAGCGACCATCTTAACTGTATCTGTGGTGTCTAACGACTCTTGAACGACTTTTATTTTAAATTCGAGGGAATATCTACGCTGTGACTTTACTTTCATGATTACTGACTCCAAAAAGGTGTCTACTTTTATGGAGTCAGATCATTAAAAAAGTTAGCGAGTTACAAGAGTAAAGTCGCAAGTTTTTAGGTAGCAGCTGGTTTACCCCGCGTAGTTAGTCTTCAGATGCCAGATCATTTTTCTGACATCTGATCCCTAATATCAATCTCACTCCCCTACCTTCGGCAACATGCTTTTACTGATCACTTCAAATGTATCTAAGTCTACCAGCATAGAGTAAACTTCATCGTTGTTAATAAATACAACGAATAAATTGCCTTCAGCGTTGAGGTTAGACTCTACAATGCGGTTGTAACCTGAAATAACTTCGCTGTAGTTTGAGCCATCAATCTTGCTTAGCGCGAAGGTGCGCTTATCTTTGCCATCGAGCAGTTTGTCGTTGTTGGTATCGTTTTTGATAACTTCGTAAGAAACGGCCTTAGGAGCATTGGCTTTTTGCTCATTGTAAACTCGAGTATCAAACTCTTCGTAATGGCTTAAAGCACCAAACTCTATGATCAACTGATCCGTTGTTTTAAATAGCCACTTGGCGTGATTGGTTTTGTCATTAAGAAACAAAATGTTCTTTGAGCGCGTAGGTCTGTATTTATAACCACCGCTAAAATTATTGTAAACTGTTACATCAGCTTTCACCTCGATATCCAGTTTTTCTGATTCCAACGGGATAAAGTAAAAATCACTCCCCTCGACCTTACGCGGGTAACCCAGTTTCCACTTTTCTTGCTGCTTTTCATCTTCAGCTAAGTTTAGTGTTTGTTGCTGAACATGGTTATCGGACTTTAGTAAGTAAGCAACAAAGTTATACCCTATTGCTGCTGCTCCAATGATTAAGCCCATAAGTAAAATTAGGCCGTTAACATTCCACACCCATTTAAAAAACTTTTCTGTCTTCATACGACTGGTTAAATCCTTTTAAGAATAAGAACTTGCTAAGCTAGCAGATTTAAAACAAGTTAGCGAGTTACAAAGGGAAAGAGTAAAGGAGTTCGTAGGTTGGCTATAGCGTAGCGAAACCCAACACACTCAGAGCAGTCAGATTTAAAAAAGTTAGCGAGTTACAAGGGGAAAGAGTAAAGGAGTACCGTAGGCGTGAAATTTATTTCGCGCGATGGTTCAACGAGCCATCAGCTTTCAAACTGACGGCTGACGGCTGACGGCTGACGGCTGACGGCTGACGGCTAATACTCCACTCTTTACCTCGCTTTTCCTACCAATAATCGCACATTGCTCTAATGTTAATAACAATTTAATGCTGAACCAGCTAGGCTAGTAACATCGTGTTTAAATATTATGGAGTTACCATGAAAAGGTCTTTGTTTAACAGTTTAATCATTACCTCAATTAGCTTGTCGAGCTTGCAAGCGTGTGCTCAGCCGGAGCAAAAGATCCCTCTGGATGCTAGCGCTAATGACTACAAGCTAGAATTAGTAAGTGAAGGAATTCAAATTCCGTGGGGTATGGCTTGGCTTAACGAGCGTGACTTACTCGTCACCGACAGACGTGGCGAGCTTAGATTAATTCGTGATGGCAAACTCGTTGAGCAAATAGTTAAAGGCACACCTAAAGTACATGATGAAGGTCAAGGGGGCTTATTAGACATAGAGCTTGATCCGAACTTTGCCGACAATGGCTGGATTTACTTTTCGTACTCGGGCTATGAAGGCGATGGTGAGGGTTATAACACCTCGATTATGCGCGCCCGCTTTAAAGATATGGCTCTTATTGATCAGCAATTATTGTTTGATGGCGAGCCTAATATTGAAACAACAAAACACTATGGTTCGCGTATTGAGTTCGACAAACAAGGTTACTTGTACTTCTCTATTGGCGACCGTGGCAAAAGAGACGTTCACCCACAAAGCCTTGACTATGATGCTGGCAAAATTCACCGTATCAATAGCGATGGCTCTATCCCTAAATCAAACCCGTTTTATAACCATAAAACAACTCACAAAAGTATTTATTCATATGGACACCGTAACCCTCAAGGTATGGCGATGCACCCAGAAACGGGAGTTATTTGGAGCCATGAACATGGCCCGCGGGGCGGCGATGAAATCAACATAGTTAAAGCAGGTGCTAACTATGGTTGGCCTGAGATCACTTATGGGATCAACTACATTGGTACAAAAATTACTGACGAAACCAGTCGCGAGGGAATGGAACAACCTGATTGGTATTGGGTGCCTTCCATTGCCCCTTCTGGAATGGAATTTATCACCAGCGATAAATACCCGCAGTGGCAAGGTCAAATTGCCGTAGGTTCGATGAAGTTTGGTCACCTTGTTTTGGTGAAGCTTGATGGTGACAAAGTAACAGGCCACAGCAAGGTATTTGAAGGTGTAGGTCGCGTGCGCAGCCTTGCCACTCACCCTAATGGTGATTTATATCTTGGTGTTGATGGTGTCGGTGTTTATAAGGTTGTACCTAAATCGTAGGTTGGATAGAGCGAAGCGAAACCCAACACACTCAGAGCTTTCAGCCGTCAGCTATCAGATTTAATACAAGGTAGCGAGTTTCAAGGGGAAAGAGTAAAGGAATACCGTAGGCGTGAATTTTATTTCGCGCGATGGCCTCAATCCACACTATTGTAGATCGGACTTTAGTCCGTCACTTTATAAGTGATTCAACATGTGTCGCCATAAATGACGACTTACGTTACAAGCAATAAAAAACCACAGACTCCTCTGTGGTTTTCTACTTATAACTTAAAGCTTTCAGCTATTACTTATAAAACAATTATGCTCGTCACTAGGTAAGCAATAAAAGTTAGCGCACCGCCGAATAAAGCGTATGGCATTTGGGTTTTTACGTGAGTTAATAAATCACACCCTGATGCAATGGCCGATACCGCGCTGGTATCTGAAATTGGCGAGCAGTGATCGCCAAACACACCACCACCTAGAATAGCAGCAATGACCAATGAAGGTGGTAAACCTAATGCTTGAATGAGCGGTACACCAATTGGAATAAGTATTGCGAATGTGCCCCACGAGGTACCTGTGGTAAATGAAATTACTGCACCGGTTAAAAACAGCACTGGCACAACCAAGTAAATAGGTAAGAAATCACCGACTAGCCCGGCTACAAACACACCCGTACCTAAGTCTTTTAAGCTTGCACCTAAAGTGAGTGAAAGTAATACAATAGACACTAATGGCAGTAACTCACCCATTCCTTTAAAGCCAATATCAACCAGCTTATGATGCGTAAATTCACGCGAGCTAATCATTAAAAAGTAAGCCACAACACAAGCTAAAATAGTTGCATACAGCACTGATTTAGAGCCGCTGCCGCTGGCAATATCGCCATCGCCAGTCCAGAACATAAAACCAACCATGCTACCAATTAAAGTGATAAGTGGCACAAGCATGTAACGCGCTTTTGAGCCTTTGACTTCTTCTGCAAGCTCCGTTTCTTGTTGTTCAAAATTTTCTTCTGCTTGCTTTAATGGGCCATGTACCTTGTCGAAAGTAATCGTATAAAACACGATAAGTAGCGCGATAATGGCATAGAAGTTATAACCAATACTGCCCCATAATACCGATACAGCTGACTCTTCCATTTCGTAGTTGCCAAGCAAGCCCAACACATAAGCACCCCAACCATTTAGCAAGATTAAGATACACACAGGTGCACTAGTACTATCGATAATGTAAGCAAGGCGCGCTCGGCTCATTTTAAATTTATCAAACAAACCACGCGATAAAATCCCCGAGGTTAATACACTTAAGTTCGATTCAATGAACACCGCAATACCTGAGAACATGGTTAAGTAACCCACTTGGCGCTTACTTTTTGCAACCCCTTTGTTCATCAGTAAATTAACCGTCGCAGCCACACCACCAGATTCACGAATGTAGGCAAGTAAAGCACCGATTAGAACACTAAAAATAAGGATACGGCTATTACCAGGGGAGCTGGCAACTTCAATGACTCGCTCTATGGTATTGATAAAGGTGAAAAACAAGGTATTACCTTCACCATTCAGAGCAAGTAAAAACTCAGACGACGCAACAGCGACTAATAACGCCATGATCACTTCTTTGCGCCAAAACACAATTAAGATAGCAATCAAGGGTGGTAAAATTGAATACCAAGACATAAAAACCCTTTTAAATTAAGAACAACATTTTATTTTTATTATGCGAAAACTTGCTAAGCTTAATGGCTTTGCCACCAAACTCAACTTAATTCGACTAGTGATTTAATATACTCTCATAAATCAGTGAGATAATAGAGCCATACTTACCTGTTTCGAAACGCTTGCCGACAAACTGGTAATTTTCTTGCGAGCCTTCAATAGGGGTATGACGCGCATTGGTTAGTAGTACAATAGCAAGGTCGTATTCGGGGTCAATAACGGTTACAGTGCCTGTCCAGCCCGTATGACCAAAAGCCCGCGGGCTAGCATAAGGGCCAAAATGCCATTTGCGCGCTTGATGCCCAGCGCGTCGCCACCCTAACCCATAGGTCTCATCGCTTGCTTGGGAGTTTGTGAATTGCTCAAGTACTTGTGGCGTAAAAATTTGTTTGTTGTCGTAACCGCCACCATTGAGTAACACCTGCATAAGTACGGACA
Source organism: Pseudoalteromonas sp. MB47 (assembly GCF_011319765.1). Taxonomy (NCBI): domain Bacteria; kingdom Pseudomonadati; phylum Pseudomonadota; class Gammaproteobacteria; order Alteromonadales; family Pseudoalteromonadaceae; genus Pseudoalteromonas; species Pseudoalteromonas sp. MB47. Next base: position 4,950 of record NZ_VFBD01000002.1, read on the forward strand.
AGTCACCAGCGGTACTAAATAGCCCCGCATGCCCCGCTACACCACCTAAAGCATAAAAGGCTTTTTCATCATGTACTTCACCTTGCAGTACATTGGTTCGAATGTTTTCAAACTCAATGCGACCACCTCGGGTGTTGCCGTTAATCTCAGTAGCGGCAATCTGTGAAGCTAAAAAGCCTTTTTGCAATGGATTATAAACCGTATGTGTTAACCCAAGCGGCTGATAAACTTGGCTCTCAACATAGGTATCGAGCGCCATACCGCTGATACGCTCAACTAATACACCAAGCAACATATAATCGATATCAGAATATAGGTGTTTTACGTTACGACCAGCCACAAAAGGCACGCCTGTTAATAACAGGTTTTTAGTACGTAGGCTGTTTTGAGAAAAAAAGCGCTCACCAAATTTATTGTCTTTACGATGAAAATCAACCACGGCTGGGTAACCCGCACTATGGGTGAGTAAATCTTTTACTAAACGCTGTTCACGGCCGCTGCCCCTAAATTCTGGTAGGTAATAGAACAGCGGTTTTTCTACGTCGAGTTTTCCTTCGCTGGCAAGCTTCATCAGCGCAAAGTTAGTGGCAAACATTTTTGAATTTGAAGCTATATCAAACAAGGTATCGTTTTGCATGGCTTGTGGGCTTGCAAGCTCACTGCCATCAGTATGGTACTTTTTAGCCGCGCCATAATGGCTTAGTTTGATCAACTTGCCATCTTTAATAACGGCAAGTACTGCACCCGGAAAGCCCTCTTTAATCTCTTGATTAATTAACTCATCAACGGCACTAAAACGCTTTTGACTGTTGTTTGTATCAAGCGTTGGGTAAGGAAAACGTAAGGTTAAGCTTGCCCCTTCAGGCAACACATTCTCTACCTTATAAGTGTTAATGCCATCGCGGGTGCGTTTAGCTAAACTGTATTGATATATTTTTTCGGCTGTTAATGGTGAGGCAATATTAATTTTTTCACCATTAATGAAAATATCAGCACTGATTGCATCTTGATTTTCTATGATGATTTCACCGCGGCCTTTATAGGCTATAAAAGTGCCTCGGTCGTTCACTAGCGCGCGGCTACTCGGATCAAGCGCCGGAATACGCGCTACAACTTGTGCATTGGCCAATGTTTTTGGCGCAGGCTCAACCGCTTGCTGTTGCTGCTGATATTCTTGGAATAACCGCTCAAGCTTTTTAGGAAAGTATTTATCTAATAACGCAAATAGCACTGCGGCACTTCTTGCATCACTATTGCCACTGACATGCCAAGGCAAAAAGTGCATTTGAAAAGCACTTAGGGCATCGAGCGTTTGCGAATCAAGCTGACCCGTTGCAATCACCTCATAGCCGTAACTGCGCAATGCTTTTTGCATTAACTCAACAGAAGGTTTTGATGCGCTAAATAGCTGCCAATACTTATCAACGGTGTTGCTGTCATACCACGCACCGATACCTGCTTTATACAGTTGATACCAAGGAAAACGCGGACCTGGGTCGTTCTTACGGCTTGGAGCAATATCAGAATGGCCAATAACTTGAGTTGGGCCGATATCTGGGTTACGAGCAAGAATATCTTTGCTTAGCTTGATTAGTAGCTCTATTTGCTTAGCGTCGTAGTCAGGAAAAATACATAACTTACTGGCGTCATTTTCCATCGCAAGCTTAGTTTGCTCCGGAATATGACAGCTTGGTACATTCACTATTTCAATACCAATTGAATGATCATTTAAATCTTCTCGGCCTTGCCAAAAGCTGCGTCCGGCGTGCCATGCTCTATCTTTTTCATCAACTAGCTGAATAATTTCTAAATCATCTTTTGGGTAACTAGGATCGCCTGATTCGGGTAATAAATAATGTGAACTCAATCCCCCTTCATCCACGAGCGCACGCATTGATTTTTCGTAATCAATAGCGGTGTAATGCATCACTAAGAACTTAACACGATGGCTGTAATTAGCTGATTGTGTGTAGGTATATGGATTACTGGCACAGCTTACTAATAATGCCGCACTACTGAGATAACACAGCTGTTTAAGTAATGTTTTCAAAGGGGTAAAACTCATAACAGATTCATACCTGATGATTTAAGCATTGACGATTCTCAGCAATACAGTAGCAACACCCACTTAACATGTAAAATATTTTATTTCACATTTAAAGAATAAAAAGCATACATTATCGCTAAGTTACTAAAAATAGGGCTTTCTCAATAATTAGTGTTGTATCTATTATGGAATAAAACTATATTATTCCATCTAAATTAAGAAAAATATTCCAAACTTAGGTCTGCTAAAACAAAAATAAGTCGTCGTGTTAAGCAAACAATGCGCCCAAGCCCTGTGTTTATAATAGAACCATGCTTTGCGTTTTGACTAAGTTAAGCAAACAAAGTGAGCCCTATGTCTACTTTTGTAAAAATTAAAGCCTTACGCCAATCTCTATCGAGCAGCGAAGCTAAGCTTGCTGACTTTACGTTAAATTCAGCGAATGCGATTCGTAATTTATCATCGGTTGAACTAGCAAAAGTGGTTGGTGTAAGCCAATCGAGTGTGGTGAAATTTTCGCAAAAGTTAGGTTATAAAGGCTTCCCTGCTTTTAAACTCGCAGTAATTGATGCCCTTAACGATGAAACGAGCGAACCTAAACTACATGGCAAGATCACCCTTAATGACTCGCTAGAGCAAATCGCCGAAAAACTATTAAGCAGTAAATTGGCGGTGTTAACGGAAACAAAAAACCTCAACGAAGCGCCTGCCGTCGAAAAAGCGGTAGAGCTATTAAAATCAGCAAAACGTATTCTGATTTGTGGTTTAGGTGGCTCAGCGCTGGTTGCAAAAGATTTTTCTTATAAATTACAAAAACTCGGTATGCCTGCGATTGCAGAGCCAGATGGGCATGCACAACTTGCGTATGTTGCGACCTTTTCGAAAGGTGATTTGGTCATCGCGATTAGTGAATCAGGTATGACTCGCGAAATTGCCGAAGTCGTTAAGCAAGCCAAGAAAAATTCAAGCTCGGTGATCTCAGTGACAAAATTTGGCAGTAGCCTTGTTGCTGACTCAGCAGATGTAAAACTTTACTCGGTTGCTGAGGGTGAGTCTGTACGTTTATCGTCAATTTTAGCGCGAACGGCACAAGATTTTGTCATTGATATTTTGTTTATAGCCCTAACGCAATCAAGCCGTCAAGGCCGTAAGTTACTAGAACATTCTAATGAAGTTGTTGGCGAATTTAAGAATAACTAATTTCTTCATTAAAGTTACTTAAATACTAAAAAGCAGCTTAGGCTGCTTTTTTGTGTCTATTTTATATTTGTAATTAACAATTCATTTTTACCCTCTAAATCATTTACTCGTTTAGCTAAGGTACTGACCAAAAAGTCATAATTTCTTACAAAGTTTTGCTAACACTAAATTAGCCACTCGCTAAGGCAAGCCATTGCTAAGCTTTACCTAAAATCGGTTATATATTTTATTCCTAAAAACACACCTTAAAACAAAAAAATATTCTTGACCACATTCAATAACACCTGTTTAATATATGGGCAACATAATTTTAAAGTTCATAAGTCTCAATTGGGTAAGTAGTCCAGCAAAGCATATAAATATAAGGACGGGAAACAATGAAACAACATGCATCCACACTCGCAATGAGCTATATAGCAAAAGCGACTAGCAATGCACTTCGCGCAAAGAAAACAGCCTTAACCGGTGTTGTTATGGCCGCGGCACTCGCCAGCGCGCCAGCCTTTGCAAATCTAACCGGGGGGATCAAAGGTAAGGTATCATCACCAGAAGCACAGCAGTCACTGGCGGGGATCACCGTTACAGCAAAAAGTAATGTGATGCCAAAACCACGTACTGTCGTTACACGAGAAGACGGCAGCTACGACTTACCACAATTAAAACCGGGTACTTATGAACTGACCTTCACCGATAAAAACGGTGTAACTCAAACCATGACTGTGGACGTTTTACTTGAACAAACTTCGAGCCTAAACGTCACTATGGGTGGTGCTAAAGAAAACGTTGAAGTCATCACGGTTACCGGCAGTAAATTATTCCGCCAAGGTAAGTCTGCACTGACTAACTCACTTGGTGAAGAAGCAATCAATAGCGTACCAGTTGGTCAAGATTACCGTGACCTATTAAAGCTTGTACCAGGTGTTGAGCTATCTGAAAACTCAACTCTTGGTCCGTCTGCGGGTGGTTCAGGGGTTGATAACTCGTATGGTTTTGATGGTGTTGATGTATCTCTACCTATGTTTGGTAACCTAGCATCAGAGCCATCAACTCATGACGTTGCTTACGTAACTATGGACCGCGGTGGTGCAAAAGCGGTAGGCTTTAACCGCTCAGGCGGCTTCTCAATCAATACGGTATCAAAATCAGGTACTGACGAATTCCACGGTAATGTTGAATACAAGGTTCAACCTAAAAGTTTAGTGGCAACACCAACAGGTCAAGAAAGCTATGAGCTAGATAAAAGCTGGTTAACAGCAAGTTTAGGCGGCCCGCTTGTAGAAGATACTTTATACTTCTACACTTCTTATTATCGCCCTGAAGAAACTCGTACCAATAAAGATACAGCCTATGGTGAAGTAAAAGACTATAAGAGTGTGCGTGATGAATACTTTGGTAAGTTAACTTGGGCGCCTACTGACGATATTTTACTTAATATTTCACAGCGTACTTCAGAAAAAACCATCGAAGGTCGCTCAATTGGCGCTTACGAAACAGACAGCGTCTCTGCGGGTGATGTAGCAGACCAAGATATCTTTACCTTAGATGGTTCATGGATTTTAGGTGACGCAACAACCCTTTCATTCCAGTACAGTAAATTTGAACTTGAGTCTGGTACCACACCAGATACCGAGTTATCTGTAGTGCCATCACTAACAGGTCAACTTGACTTAAGTAATCTCGCTGAAATGGGTTACTTCAGTGTACCAAGCTTATTAGATGCTGATGATAACTACACAGCTGAGCAAATTGCTGCATTTAATGCAGGCGCCGCACCTTTAATTGCACAGTACGGTTATACTGAAAACGGCGAAATGCTTGGTGGCGGCGGTGTTGGTGCTTATTACCAATACGATAATATCGACTTCTACCGTGATAGCTTTGAGCTAAACCTAGAGCATGAATTTAGCTGGGGCGATACTTACCACACGTTACATGTAGGTGGTGAGTGGAAAGAAGGTAAAGAAGTACTGTCTCGCCTTTCAAATGGTTGGGGTAGCATCTCTTATGTTGGCGGCCTCGATGAAAGCTTAGAAGAAGGCAGCTCTGCTCCGGTTATTTACCGTGCTCGCGTGCAACAAATGAGCTTAGTTGCTGGTGAAGACGCCGTTTCTGCAATCAACTCAGAAATGGAAACGCTGAACTTCGAAATCAACGATACCATTGAAGTAGGTGATTGGACTTATAACATCGGTGTGTTGGTGAGCCGCGATACTTGGTATGGCCAAGGTCTTAAATCGGCATCTGGTACCATCTCGGGCTATGAATTAGCACCTGGTGAAAAGTACAAAATGTACCAAACAGATTGGTCAGATATGATCCAACCGCGTTTAGGTGCAACTTGGAATTATGCAGATCAAGACTCAGTATTTGCAAACTTCTCAATGTATAACCCTGAAGCAAGCTCTCTTGCACGTGCTGCATCTTGGGACCGTAATACCCGTGCCGAAATTGAAGTTGAATTTGATGAAGCGGGTAACGTAATTTATGCAGAGCCGCGCCAAGGTTCATCAGGTAAAGTATTTGCTGATGACTTAACACCTCGCCAAATCAAAGAGTTTACACTTGGTACCACTAAATATGTGGGTTCTGATTTAGTGTTACGTGCTCACGTACGTCACCGTAAAGCGTCGCATTTCTGGGAAGATATGCCAAATAATGCGCGCTTAACTGACTACTCTGGTGTTGATGCTGAAGGCGTGCCACAACATATTGCAGACAAAGGTTTATATGTCGATAACCTAGATGACATCCGTAATGAGATTGGTGGTTCGTCTTATGTTATCGCTGAAGTAGATGGTGGTGAGACTAAATATTGGGAAGCTAGCATCGAAGCTGAATACTTAGGTGAAAACAGCTACATCAATGCTTCTTATGTTTGGAGTCATTACTACGGTAACTTCGACCAAGATAACACTACCGCAACAACAGATGCTAATACCTTCATTGGTTCATCGAACTATGGTGATGGCCGCGGTCGTTACCCTTGGGATTACAAATACGGCACACTATCAGGTGATAAACCACATAAAGTAAAAGTGTATGGTTACTACACTGTGCCATGGGATGCGAACATCGGTGCATACTTTGTATTCCAGTCGGGTAAACCTTGGGAAGCATGGGATGGTTCAATCTACGGTTACTCAAGTGGCACCACGCGCTACAGCGAGCCTGCAGGTAGTCGTCGTAGCCCAAGCCATTGGCAACTTGACTTAAACTACACCCAAGACTTTAGATTCTCAGGTGACATGGAATTACAATTCCGCGCTGATATCTTTAACGTCTTTAACCGTCAAACAGGTTATAACAATAACCCTTATGTCTCGTCAGAAACCTTTGGTGAGTATCGTAACTACTACAGCCCACGTCGCGTGCAGCTGTCGTTTAACTTCAAGTTCTAAGTTAATCAATCCTGTTGGGGGCCGCCATTGCGGCCCTTTTTTATGCCTCCAAAACAGTAAAAGCTTAAATTGTACAAAATGCTTTTGCTGCATCCATATTAGTCGCTTCTTTCATAAAGTAGTCGAGCTGTACTGTTCGGGTTATCGCTCGCGACTCACTGTTACTTGTACTTGCCTGCCACTGCCAATTTTTAAGCGACTCTCGCGACACATCGACAAATAGCCCTTCAGGGAAGCTCTCTACAAAACGGATATCGGTGGTATTACCTTGTTTATCAATAGTAATAATAAAGCGCGCACAGCCCGTCTGTTTGGCAATTTCTGCTGCTTTAGGGTAACTGGGCTTTGTTGCGTGTTTAAGCATCCACAGCTGCTCTGCTGCGTTTTTATCATCACGAAGGTCGAGCACATCGGTTGAGTTACTTGTTGCACTGTTTGGGAGTTGTGAGCAGCCAGTGAGTAAAGAAAATGCAGCAATTAAATGAACTTTCATGGTATATCCTTATAAATCAAGTCCCTGAACATACCACAATTAATTTTTAGAAATATAAAAAACGAGGCAAGCGCCTCGTTGTTATTTATCTAGTTATCTAATTATTATTGATACAGCAAATATGGCGTTCGCTTGCGTTTAAAAGCACTTAAATCGGCTTGCCAGCTTTGCTTGATTTGTTGCTCAGTTTGGCCAGCTTCAATCGCTAAACGCAATTTATCAGTTCCTGCAAGTTTATCCATAAAACCAGCTCGTTCAAAAAACGTTTGCTCATTCGCGCTCAACTGTTGATAAGCCGAAATAAACAAACTTAAATCTAGGCCGTGAATATCAGCATCTCGTAAGTCTTGACCAAATACTTCAACCCCTTTGAATTTAGGGTGCATTGAAGCGCCTTTAATAGCCCTTGGCGTAAAGCTAAATTCGCCGAGTTTAACTGGCGAGTAACCAACGACTTGAAATGGAAAATCAGTACCACGGCCAATAGTTACAGGCGTTGCTTCAAAGAAACACAACGATGGATATAGCGTAATTGATTGGGCATTCGGTAAGTTAGGGCTTGGCTTTATTGGTAGCTCATAAGCCATAGTACGGTCATAATTTGCAACAGGCACGACACTTAGCTCAAGCTTATCTGCGTCATTTATCCAGCCTTCACCTTTGATCATTTGAGCAAGTTCAGCCACTGTCATACCGTGTAAAACAGGTATTTCGTGCATACCAACAAATGAGCGAAATTTTGGGTCAAGGATAGGCCCATCAACATAGGCTATATTCGGGTTAGGCCTGTCTAAAACGATAACCTCTTTACCGTTTTCAGCGGCAGCTTCCATCACGTAGTGCATTGAGCTGATATAAGTGTAAAAACGCACACCAACATCTTGAATATCAAAAATAATAACGTCTAAATCAGCAAGCATCTCAGGGCTTGGCTTTTTATTACTGCCATAAATCGACACAACATCAATGCCGGTTTTAGCATCCACTGTACTTTTAACGTGAGCACCGGCGTCATGGTCGCCGCGAAAGCCATGCTCTGGGGCAAATATTTTGCTAACGACAACGCCTTTATCAAGTAATGCATCAACTAAATGTTGACCATTAACCACAGATGTTTGATTAACGACCAAGCCAACACGCTTCCCTGTTAATGCAGGTACATAGGCTTGAAAATTGGCTGCGCCAACCTGTAAAGGCTGTGCATTTTTAGGCGCTTGTGCAGGTGTTTCTTGGCAACCTAAAAGCGCAAAACAACTAACGAGTAAAACAGTTAAAAAACGCATTATTCTTCAACCGCCTTACGTAAAAAGCCACCCGCTTTTGACAATAACTGTTTTGCTTCAGGGGCTGGTTTTCCAGTTAACACGATTAAAATGGCCAGTTTTGCACTTTGCTCAGCTTGCTTTAATGCATCCACGGCTTGCTGCTGAGAACACTCTGTTGCTTGCATCACAATACGAATAGCACGAGCATGTAGCTTTTCGTTACTGGCATTTACATCAACCATCAGGTTTTTATAGACTTTACCTGTGCGGATCATGCTGGCTGTACTTAGCATATTCAACACCAGTTTCTGTGCAGTGCCCGATTTCATACGTGTAGAACCAGTCACAGCTTCTGCACCAACTACAGGGCAAATACCAATTTGTGGTAAACGCATCACTGCTGAGTCTGGGTTACAAGTAACACCCACAGTGACACAACCTAACGATTTAGCGTATTCAATTGCCGAGCAAACATAGGGGGTACGGCCACTGGCAGCTATGCCAACCACGACATCTTTACTGGTTAAACTCACATTTTTTAAATCTTCAACAGCAAGTGTTGTACTATCCTCAGCGCCTTCTACGGCTTTTTTAACCGCGGTGTCACCACCTGCAATAATACCGAGCACTTGCTGATCGCTAACGCTATAGGTAGGCGCACATTCAACTGCATCCAAAATACCTAAGCGACCACTGGTGCCAGCGCCAATGTAGATTAACCTGCCACCTTGTTGAAATGCGTCAACCACATGATCGACAGCTTCACTAATTTGTGGGATCACTTGTTTCACGGCACCCGCTACTTTGTGATCTTCATTATTGATCTTAGTGAGGATCTCAGTGGAGCTGAGCAGATCGATATCCAAAGTGTCTGGGTTTTGCCCTTCGGAGACAATACCGTTTAACTCTTCGAGTAACTCACGTTGTTGCTTAAAGACGTGCTCAGGGCTCATTGGGTTGTCCTTTTTCAATAATGTCATGGTAATGCTTTGCCGCTAAAATGGCGGCACCAGTTAATGAATCTCCTTTACAAGGAGATAATTCGTTTTGTAAGGCACGTGGCAATAATGGTTGGCTGACTTTCGCTAAACCACCAATTAAAATCACCGGTAACGGCGAGTTACCTCGGCTTTTATTTATTAACCTAACCACCGATTGGGTATGCTCTGTTAATACCGTTTTTGCCGCCTCACAGTCGTTTTGTAAGCTAAACACTAATGGGCTAAATGCTGCATAATCCGCAGGTTTTGCTTGTTTAAGCCAACTACTAATTGTTTGACGAGTGCATCCTAGCTGCTCACTCAAACGAACTGTTAATCGACTTTTTGGTAAATCATAAATATCTATATCGTTTAATAATTGCTGCACTGCCATCAGGCCGATGCGGGCACCACCGCCAAAATCATCAACGGAAAAGCCCCAACCGCTCACCAACTTTGTTTGCTTTTGGGCGTTTAATCGTGCACCGACAGCACCGGTGCCAAGGGCAATAACCACACATGGGTCACCAAGATTAGCACCATATAATGACGTAATTGCATCGCTGGTAATTTGCAAACTGGCAAATTCTATTTCGTAAACTAGCTTGAGCATCACTGTTAATTGTTCAGCAAGACTCTGCGATGAGCCACCAGCAACACCCATAACGGTGACAATTTCACTTGGCTTTGCGCCACTTTGCTGGCAAACATCACGGGTCACTTTAACAATGTTTTCTAACGCTAAATCAAGATCATTCGAAATTGATGCCGAACCCGCTTGGGCACGGAAAGTCGCACCACTTGCCTGCTCTTTTAGCTCAGCTAACACTTTGGTGCCGCCGCCATCGATGGCTAAAATATAGCGTAAGGCCATTTATGCGCTCTTCTCGTGTGCCGCTTTACCTAGGCAACATACAATAGTTGCGAGCAATGTACCTATGCATAGCTGCCAAGTAAATCCTAAGTAAAAGCGCATTGACTCAGGTAGTAGCCAGTCAATCATGTAGGGCTGCATTAATAAGGTCACCATAAAGCCCGCTATTAGCGCCGCTAACACTGAACCTTCACTACCTCGTTTGGTGAACAAGGTAGTAAAATACACACCTAACAAACCGCTGTACGAAAACACCATGACACTTAGCGCAAATTTTAATAATGGCATATCACTGTATTGCTGCCAGAAATAGCAAAGAATAGCCATAAGCGCTAAAGCAAGGCTTACTAAAGCCATGCCTACACGACCCGCTTTTACAAAGTGATGGTCATTTACTTGTTTATTGTGTTTTTCCAAGTAAGGGCGATAGATATCTTGTACGATGACTGAAGACATCGAACTAAGCCCAGAGTTCAAAGTAGAAATAGCGGCAGCAATAATACCCACGCTGACTAAACCTTTAACCCCGGCAGGTACTTCGTTTAATATGTAGTACATAAAGATAGTAATTTTTTCGCCATTAAATTCTTGTACGACCGTTTGCCCAGCTTCGCTATTCATTAGTGCAGGTTGCTGATAAACAATATACAGCAGCAAACCAATAAAGATAAAAATAGCCATAACTGGGATCACCATCACCACCGATAGTAATAACGCTTTACTGCCTTCTTTTGGACTTTTACAGGTTAATAAGCGCTGCGTCATATCTTGGTCTAAACCAAATGCAGCGATGTTTAATAGCACAAACCCCGTTAACACAGAGGCCATGTTAAACACACCTGACGGGCCAAAATCTAAATCAAATTTAAACAGCGCAAGTTTTGAATCTGCACCAGGACTTGACTCACTCAAAGTTGCAATAATGGTTGAGAAATCAGCCGGAATAACACTCAACAAGCACCAAATAACCGCAATAGCCGCACTGACATAAACGATACTTTGCAGTACATCAGAATAAATAACGCTGCGAATGCCACCCAAAAAGGTATAAAGCAGACCCGCAAGCGCCAATACTAAAGTCGCGATGACCACACTATCGGCATCGATATTGCCATATAGAATCATCGCCACAGCAATAGCGGCCATGTATAAACGGGCGCCACTGGCAAACACACGGCCAAATAAATACATCATGCCGCTACGGCGCTTGGCCTTTGGCCCGATACGTTTTTCAAGCAACTCGTAAACGGTATATACTTTTTGCTGATAGAACTTCGGAATTAAAAATGCCGATACTATGAAGGCCGCAATAAAGGCACCGATATTAGTCGCAATATAAGAAAAATCACCTTGATAGCCTTGATCAGGCCCACCAATAAACGTTGCCGCTGATTGCGAAGTAGCTAAAACAGAAATAGCCACCATCCACGTTGGCATGCTATTTCCGCCTAAGAAAAAGTCTTGGCTTGAGTTAGCGCGTTTGCGATTAAACCACCAGCCACTTAGCAATAAAATTGCACCGTAACTTGCGAATACTAGCCAATCGAGAAAAGCGTAATTTGCACTCATTTATTATCCTAACCCAAACCTTGATGGAATATATTATTCCATCATTATGACAAAATTAAAATACTTTTATTTCATTATTTTTATTTAGCTAAGTTAGGTAATTGCCACTGACTTTGCTTTTGTTGATATTGCGCTTTGGTTAAGCTGACTAATAGCGGCTTTTTACGCTCATCTAACCACGCAAGTAACGCATCCATATCGCTTTCTGTCATTGCTGTGCAACCTGCTGTAGGCTTACTTGGCGCCCGCCATAAATGCATAAAGATACAACTGCCCGCGCCATTGATATTGCTTGGGTTATGCTTAACAACAATGCCTTTTTTATAAAGGTTATCTTGGCTGTAAATATCACGACGCATCCATTCTGAAGAGTCTTTTACGGCATCTTCACCTACTTGTGCTTTATCAACCAATTGGTTGTAAAACGGTGAGCCTTTCACATCGATACAATAATCATTTGCTGTCATTGCTTGATAACTAAGGTTCGTTTGTAATGAATCTAAATAGCCAAAAGCAGTACCAAGCTCAAAAATACCTGCCGGCGCTTTACCATCACCTTCTTGTTTTTGCTGACCCGGTTGTGCAGGATGCAGCCCCACTCCCCACGCAAGGCCAGTACGACCCAGTACCACCGCGTGTTGCTGGCCTTGTTGTTGCCAACTACCAGCGGTTTTTTCAAAGCGATACAAGGTAGCATCAATGGCATCACTGTCATTGGCTACCACCACCACGAGCTGTTGATGACTGTTATCAATAACAGGTTTAGGTAACTCTTTACTGGCACAAGCCGATAAACTCATAACTGCAATAAGACTGACTAGTTTTTTCATGCTGGCCATACTCCGTTTGTAATTAGTTCAAGCCCCGTTATTGATTCAATACCAAGACCTGGGGCTTCCGATAAGCGTATTTGTGGGCCGCTAAATTCAACGCCCCCTTGCACAGGGTCATATTGACCAAGGGCTGGACCATCTAAATCGATTTTACTGATTTGCTGCGCTTTGGCAGAGGCTAAATGTGCAGCACCTGCAACGGCAATACTGCCCTCTAGCATACAACCTATCATGCACTCTGCTTGGTATTGCGCTGTGATATTAGCAATCTCAATTGCTCGGCTTAAACCGCCCGTTTTCATTAATTTAATATTGATAATATCAACTGCGCCAAGCTCTAAAAGTTGTATTACTTGCTTCGGTGAAAAGGCGCTTTCATCGGCCATAATCGGGGTGTTCACTCGCTCAGTAATATATTTTAGACCTTGAATATCACTGCTTTTTACTGGCTGCTCAACCAACTCTAATACCACGCCGGCTTGCTCAAGTTGCTGCAGTGCAAACACAGTTTGTTTGGCATTCCAACCTTGGTTTACATCTAAACGCAGCTGAGCCTTATCGGCAAAACTTGCATGAATTGCTTTTACACGTTCAATATCTTGATTAAGGTTATTGCCGATTTTTATCTTTAATACATCAAAACCTTGCTCAACCGCTCGCTGACAGTCACCGAGCATTTTATCTATGTTATCGACACTAATGGTGATATCGGTTTTTAGCGCTGACTTACCACCACCAAGTAGCTTATACAATGGCGCTTGATAGAGCTTGCCCCACAAGTCGTAAACCGCCAACTCTAAAGCCGCTTTAGCACTACTGTTACCAACCACCGTTGATTGAATAATGTGGGTAAGCTGATTAATGTTTTCGATTTCTTGCCCCACTAATTTAGGAGCAATAAACTGCTGAATGACCGCTATCATTCCTTGATGGGTATCGCCTGTAATAACCGGAGTTGAAGCCGCAGAGCCATAGCCAATTTGACCACATTCAGTGTCGATTAAAACCACTAAATCCTCGATAAAACTCACTTCTCTTAGTGCGGTTTTAAATGGGGTAACTAATGGCACTTTGAGCTTTGCAAAGCGAACATCTTTAATTTTCATACTGGCCTCTAACGAATACGCTTAATGTTATAAACACGATCTAAGTAGCTGGTTTCTTGCGATAATCTAAGTGGCAATAATGGCGTGACCGACACCCCATTCAAGGCACTACTATAAAAGCTACCATCGCCTTTGTTATAACCTAAGCCTTTAACGTCATGAATAACATAAGGCTCACCGTGATGCTCTCCTAAGTACATCATTACATGACCCGGAATATAAATTAGATCGCCAATCGCCATGTTCTTAACCGTCGGCAACTTATCATCTGCCGCAGTATTTTTATCAAATCGACTATTTTGCCCGTATTCACTACTGCCTTGCTGCCCTGAATTACGCGGCATTAGTAGGCCAAAGCTCTTATAAATTTCACCAACAAAGCCAGTGCAGTCGCGACCATTGTAATCATGGCCCCAACCATAACGCTCGCCTAAAAACTTAAAGCCTTGTTTAATCAGATTCTGTTCGTTGTAGTCTAGGTAGCCTAAGTTTACATCGGCAGTTTTACTGATCATCGCCGGTTTAATTACAAGTTTGCCTTGCTCATCGCGGGTTGGTAACTGTACAACATGGCTAGCATAGCTGTTTTGGCCGTTGAGCAAATACGGTACTTGCTCACTATCAACCAATGGTAAGCGTACTCCCATATCGAGCTGCACTTCTGAGAGGGTTTCATCGCTTGGCACATAAGCAGTATTGACCTTTGCCCCGGTTACCACCAAAAAGTTAGCTTGTTCGCGATAAGCTTTTATTTTATCCGCATCAGCAAAGGCAAGATCTTCGGCTGGCGTCCATGCAAGGTAGTTGTAAGCACGAACTAACAACCATTTTTTATCTGCGCTTTGATGCAATACAGCAACCGCTTCGCCCGGAAACATACCGCTTTCTTGAAAACGATCTAAGTCTTGATCAAGGCCGCTATTTAATACCCGATCCCAGGTTGGAAAAGTGCGTAATGCCGTGCGCTTAACGACCACAGCAAAGCGTACCTCATTGTTATCTCCGACTTTGTTAAGGTTTAAGTTTTCCTGATATTTAGCAAAATCTTTCGCTGTGAGTTGTCGGCCATCGGTAAAAAAGCGCGAGCTTTTTGGAATTGAACTTGCTGAATGAATGGCGCTTGTTAGCTCGTCTTTAGTGAGCGATTTTCGAAATGAAAGAGGATCAACAATGTATTTATTATCTTTTACTAGTTTCTCGTTGAAGGCCGCAATTTGCGCCTCTGTCATGATCACTTTTGCCGATGCACCTTGTGCTAGCCAGTAGCTGGGCGAAAGCTGTGACTGCGTGACCCCGATAACATCTGATTGCCACCCCTCAGCATGCATAGGTGCACTAAAAGCAACACCTAAAGTAATTGATAAAGCGATAATTGAACGACGCATAGCTGTACCTTAATTCTTATTGAACGCGTTAATCTAATAATTTTGTAAAAGCATGCTGCAACTTTTGCTGCATTTGCTTACCGACTATTGGCAAATTGGCTTCGTCGGCCCCCGAAGTTGACTGCTGCACACTAAACGTAAACTCACGGCCACCTTGGTAATTGCCTAAACACACATGTGCCAACATAACCGTTTCTGTGGTGGAGCGCGTTTCACTTGGCCCCCAACCAATTTTTTGCCAAACACGCCACTGCCCATTCGTCGCGCTATCGAGCACTTCTTTTGCAGAACGACTATCATTTGGTGCAATAACATTTGCCAATGCATTTGTTACGATATGACTGATACCCACCATCATGCCGCCTACAGGAGCATGTTCATCTGTATGACCTGTGCCGTTAAGTAGCACATCAACATCACTTGCTTGTAAATAAGGCATTTGCGTACTTGGTTCACGCTGATGACTAACCAGACGTTTTAACCATTCCGCTTGAGCAAGTGTGGTCATTGCTTTGTTGCCCGTTAAACCACAACCCTCACAACGATACCCCAAATAGCCAGGATCATCACTGCTTGCTTTGTACCGGCTTATCTTTGCATCAAGCTCATTATTAGCAGGGTTATGCCAGTATTCGTCTGATGGCATAAACTGCTCTGAGCCATATGCGCCGTTAAATAACAAACGCTGATCCTGTAGTTTTAGCCAGCCATCATTAAAAAGCCCACGTAAATATTCGCGCCCTGCCACATTGACAAAATAACTGGCTATCGCATTTGAGTTACCATCGGCTTTACCAAATGCTTCGTAACTATTAATACTGCTGATCAAATCAGCGAGTGCCGTATCACCAGCAAAAGAAGCTGCACCAAGCTCTGGGTGAGTTTGTCTTACTTTTGACAGCGCACCGCTAAACGCTTGAACCTTCGATGAGCTCCAAGGTTCATACAGCTCATTGTGGCTGCCGTCACTTAAATACCGGTAAGCTAATTGCCCTGCTTGAACTTGATAATCAATTAGGAGTAGCTTACCCGGTTGCTCTGGGGCTAAAAAATACTGCCAATCGGCTGCCACTCTGTTTTGCCAACCTGCTTGCTGATAATTAACCTCAGCCGCTGATTTATAGCCTTGCAGCTTAGTTTCACTCTCAAGCGATAAACAGCCAGTATTGGTTAAATCGTTTGGCAAAATAGCAGGCGCTAACATTACCTGCTCGAAGTATTGTTGGTCGGTTAACGGGGCTTTTTCAGTGCTTGTTTGACAACCAGCCAAGAGTATCAGGGTGCAACTTATAGCCAGCCTGTTTTGATATGCACCTTTCACATACATAAAATAAAATTCCCACTTGTTATTATTTTTGGAATATTTTATTAAATCTAACACAAATTGACCATGAAGCAAATTAACTCAATTTTTTAAACGTTTTTTGCATCCAATATTAGCAATTACTCGTTTGT
The DNA here is from genome assembly GCF_011319765.1 of Pseudoalteromonas sp. MB47. Taxonomy (NCBI): domain Bacteria; kingdom Pseudomonadati; phylum Pseudomonadota; class Gammaproteobacteria; order Alteromonadales; family Pseudoalteromonadaceae; genus Pseudoalteromonas; species Pseudoalteromonas sp. MB47. The sequence continues at coordinate 21,555 of NZ_VFBD01000002.1, forward strand.
TGATTAGCACCTTTCAAATAAGGATCTTTCAAATGAATAAGCTATGTATCAGTGTTGTAACCTTCTGCTGCTCTTTTAACGCGTTTGCTAATATAGAAAAAATAACGGTTTATGGTCACCGTACTGGATTAATTGGTGAGTCTATAAGCGCCTCTAGCGGTATTATTGGTCAGGGTGAAATAGAAAATAGACCCATGCTTCGATCTACTGAATTGCTTGAGTTAATTCCCGGCATGGCTGTCACCCAACACAGCGGCTCTGGAAAAGCGAATCAATATTTTATTCGTGGCTTTAATCTTGATCATGGAACAGACTTTGCCACGAACATTGATGGTATGCCTATCAATATGCGCAGTCATGGTCATGGGCAAGGCTATACTGACTTAAACTTTATAATTCCAGAAACAATTGCCACTGTTAGTTATCAAAAAGGCAGTTATGATGTGCGCCAAGGCGACTTTTCAACGGCTGGCAGTGCTTATTTTCACTTATCTGACAACCCTAAACATGATCAGCTCAGTATCACTGTAGGGGAAGATAACTTCTATAGAGGTGTTGCATTAGGGAGTACCTCAATTGGTAGTGGCAAACTGGTAGGCGCGACAGAGTGGCAAGTTTATGATGGGCCTTGGCAGGATATTAATGAAGACGTTAATAAAAAAAACGCATTGCTACGTTATAGTCGTGATTCAGAACAAGGTAACTTATCAATTACGGCAATGGCTTATGACAACAGTTGGAATTCAGCAGATCAGATCCCGCAAAGGGCTATTGAGCAAGGTATCATTTCAGAGCTTGGCTCACTCGATAAAACACTTGGCGGAGAGTCAAGTCGGTATAGCTTATCGACAAATTGGCAAGGACAAAACTTATCAGTAAGTGCATACCTCATCGACTACGAGCTAAATTTATACTCTAACTTCTCATATTTCCTTAATGATCCAATTAATGGCGATCAGTTTAACCAACGAGATAATCGCACTATCTCAGGTGGAACACTAAGCTATCAATTTACAGCTAATGTAGGTGATATTCCCGTTAATCATACCGTTGGAACAGAGCTTCGGCATGATAATGTGAATAAAGTTGGCCTATACAATACACAAGCCCGAAAGTACCTTTCAACAGTACGACAAGACAGTGTCGAGGAAACAAGCTATACAGCATACTGGCAAACACAACTTCATTTAAGCCAACAGTTAGAGGCAACCCTTGGTGTTAGATATGATTATTTAGATGCTCACGTTGATAGCGACAACAGTTTAAATTCTGGAGATGCAGATGATGATTTACTCGGCTTTAAGGCGAGTCTAACTTACTTATTTACTGATAACCTTGCTGGTTATGCAAACTGGGGGCAGTCTTTTCATTCAAATGATGCTCGAGGCGCCACCATTACCCAAGATCCAGTGTCACTTGAAGCAACAGACACCGTTGACTTATTGGTCAAGAGTGAGGGCGCTGAAGTAGGCATGCGTTACTTCGATGAGCAGCAATTTAACTTCTCCGCGGCACTTTGGTGGTTGAAACTTGATTCAGAATTACTTTTCGTCGGCGATGCAGGTAACACCGAAGCCAGTGATGCATCACAGCGCTATGGTTTAGAGCTGAGTGCCTACTATTGGCTCGCAGACACATTAAGCCTAGATGCAGAAGCATCCTTTACCCACTCACGTTTAAACGTTGACAGCCAAAACGACCGTATTGAAGGAGCCGTTCCTGTTGTTGCAAGTGCAGGTGTTAATTGGCAGTTTGCTCAGCAATGGCAAACCTCATTACGACTACGTCATATTGGTAAACGTATGCTGAGCGATGATGGTAGCAAACGTTCCGAACCGCTAACTGTGGTGAATGGTTTAGTTGCTTATCAGCAAACTCACTGGAAAGCAGAGCTTGAATTACTTAACTTGTTTGATAGTAATGACCATGACATTGATTACTACTACTCATCAAGACTAGCGGGCGAACCAACAGAAGGGGTAGAAGATAATCACTTTCACCCCATTGAGCCACGCACAGTCCGATTAAGCATGAGTTTTTTATTTTAAAGAACTTGCTCAGTGTACTTTTGTAAGTCAGTGATCAAATCACGATATAATATTGAGCTTTTATCTTTAATGCGGTCAAGAAAGAAATCATCGGCAATACTGGTGATTTTTTGACGCTTCTTTTTATCGCTTAACTTGCTTTGCGCAACATCCATCAGTTCGGCTATTTTCTCACGTTCATAGCCGTTTAAAGAGGGGTCTGTGCTGATATCTTTTAGCATGATTAATGAGTCTATTGTTGAGCCATTTAATGCTACCGTTAACGCTTTTGCTAAGCTTGGTAGCCAAGGTTTTTCGATCTGCTCACCTATCACATAAAACATGTTTTGTGCTGTCGCCAAGTCACCATCACGCACTGCAACACTGCCAAGAATGAGGTAAGAAATAAGCTGCTCTTTTGGATAGCTCTGGCTCACTGTCGCAAACAAAGGGTCGGTGCGAATAAAGTCAGCTTTTTGTTTAGCCATTTTACGCCAGCCTTTATTATAAAAAGCCAAAGACTGAGCACTATATGCTAAATACTTACCCCGCAAATCAGTTGCTTTAGCAAGCGCTAAGTCGCTTTCAGCAATTGCAAAATCTTTACTTACACCAAGGCTCAAAATGTAGCTCATCATGGCATGAGTGAGTGTTGGCTCAATTGCACCTATTTGCTCTAACTGTTCTTTTTGCAGTTTGTTATAACCATAAGCAATGGTATCGACACTGGTATTCGACACTCCCCTGTACGTTTCATAACTAAAACTATCTTGTAGATCAGCATATTGTTGTTGCTCAGTCTTTGTTGATTTGCAACCACTTAGTAAAGCGATACAAAACAGCGAGCACGCTGCTAATTTAACAAAAGGGATGCTATTTAAAGCGGTCATCAATAATTCCTTTTTCTACTTCTATGGCATCATGTGCCAAACCTTGATATATCGGGCTATGGATTCTACTTAACGAAAATATAATATTGCTGTCATCGACAACATTTATTGCATGCTCAGATGCATTGATTTGCATACCAGCACCATCAAATCGGCTTTCATTAAGTTTTACGCCTTGTTGTGCGGTAATAGTGACATTGGTTAGCTCAACTACTGAACGCTTAATATTCAAAGCGAGTTTAGCCCCTGACAAGCTGACATTTTCTAATCTCACTAATGAATCTTTAATACGAATAGATTCAGCAACCACATTTTTAAGTAACACATTATTACAGTCTTCAATGATCATATGACGATAGTGACCTGAAAACTCACGGCTGTGTTGATCTTCACAATGAAATGTCTCGATTTGCCTAGCTGAAACTTCTGCGCTGACTTCTTTTTGAACTCCCCCATTTAAAGCACTATCTAATAAAGCTAAAAACTGCTTAGGCTGTTGCTTCATCGGAACATGACCCACATCAGGCAAAGTTGCTAAGTCACTATTAATTAACTGGCTGTTCAATACTTTTGCAGTTCGTAATGGAGCAATGGCATCTTCTTCACCCCAGATAATATGTGTTTCTATTTTCAGATTGCTAACAATCTCGCTAAAATCTTCTTCAACTAAACTCAGCGCTGCATTCATATTCGGTGTTTCGCCCATAACTAGCTTCCACGCACCATCACTACGTTGTAATAGCTCTGAAAGATATGAGTAAATTGCCCCTTCTTCAATGAGTCCGGTTGTAAAATCATTAAGCTGGGCTAACTTAGTTGAGAGAAATTTAGGTAGCCTAATATCAGGCTTAGGTACGTTAGAGATAGGCTTTATAAATGCCACTTTATGTAAAATCCCCGCTGCGTCGACTAACACCAATTTATTGAGTTTCTCCGGGTATTTGCCAGCAAAATACAGACTGACCGCGCCACCCATTGAGTGACCCACAACCGAGGTTGGTTCTGCAATATAGTGATCGACCACTTCCGCCAGTACAGCAGCATAATTGCGAGGAGAGTAACGCCCTTCGGGGTTTTCTGAGTGAGCAAAACCAGGTAAATCAATCGCAATAACATGATAATGCTTAGTGAGTTCAGGGATAACCCCAAACCAATCTTGCATACCTAATACGCCTAAACCATGTACGAGCAACAAAGGCGGAGCCTTTTTATCACCTGCTTCTAAGACCAAAATTGATGAATTAAATACGGACTCTTGGTAAGTACTAAATATCCAATCAGCTTTAATAGGTGACTCAAACCTGAGTGCTTGGATTTGTTGTTGGTTCAATGATGTTGATTGCGATGCAATTGACTCGCTTTGCACTGCAAACGCACAAAGCACGATGCAAAAGAAATAGAATAAGTGAAATAGGCGCAAGGGATATTGGTTTAATTATTATTGTATTAGCTAGATTGTACCCTTTGTCGGTTAAATGTAAATAATGCAGAGCATGAACCTAATATTGAGAAATGGTTATTCTGGGATAGATAACAAGATGTGGTAGATAGAGGTCATCATTTATGGCGACTGTATCTTGATCCGCGCGAAACAAGTTTCACGCCTACGGGGTGCATTTTTTGTATTTTGAGTTGGGGATTTAATTTGTGGTGTGGAAGCGTGATGTTCACAACTGAAGTCGCTCCTACAACCACACCTACGCGAATTGCAGGCACAAAAAAACCGACTTTCGTCGGTTTATGTCACTTTAACTCTACTTAAGAGAAAGAGGCGGACGCGGGACGTATTTTGAAACAGTGAACCTCCGGCTGCGTGATTCAAAGTCGCCTAAAGAATAATAAGGTGCAATAAAACGGTATATTTATTCACGACTGAAGTCGCACCTACAACCAAACCTACGCGAATTGCAGGCACAAAAAAACCGACTTTCGTCGGTTTATGTCACTTTAACTCTACTTGAGAGAAAAGTGGCGGACGCGGGAGGATTCGAACCTCCGACCGCCTGGTTCGTAGCCAGGTACTCTATCCAGCTGAGCTACGCGTCCGCAGTATGTTTTGCATGTTTAAGTCGCGCATTGACCATGTCTTAAAGACAAAAAAACCGACAGCTTGTCGGCTTATATCACTTTCTAAGAGAAAGTGGCGGACGCGGGAGGATTCGAACCTCCGACCGCCTGGTTCGTAGCCAGGTACTCTATCCAGCTGAGCTACGCGTCCGCAGTTGCATTTTATAATCTTGCAATGATTTATCTTTATACTCGATGTGAGCTTTCAAATATGGCGGTTTCGGGACGTCTCTTGAAAGAGTGAACCTCCGACCAAATTTGTATCTTTAAACTCGATGTGAGTTTCAAATATGGCGGACGCGGGAGGATTCGAACCTCCGACCGCCTGGTTCGTAGCCAGGTACTCTATCCAGCTGAGCTACGCGTCCACACGCACATTTGAACATTGCTAATTTATTCTCTTAGCAAGAGACTCAAGTTTATACTCGATGCAGAGTCAAAGTAAAAAGTGGCGGACGCGGGAGGATTCGAACCTCCGACCGCCTGGTTCGTAGCCAGGTACTCTATCCAGCTGAGCTACGCGTCCACACATATTACTTTCAAGACATGCCATTTTAGAAAAATGGTGGAGAAGGAGGGATTCGAACCCTCGATAGAGCTACAAACCCTATACTCCCTTAGCAGGGGAGCGCCTTCGGCCACTCGGCCACCTCTCCGTCTTGTGGGGCGTATAATAAAGACTTCAGGAAATATGTCAAACACTTTTCAAGGAAAATCGTACAGATGGTTATAGATTATCCACAACGCACAAAAACAACTCGTTTTTGTTTACCCTTTAGTCGTTTTTTCTTTATCACTCAACGGCTCAAGACCCGTCAGTGGGATTAGTTCATCTGTTAATTCGGCTAGGTATTGGTCTTGATAACCCAATTGTTGGAATTCGGCGATGCAGGCACGATAAAAAGCTTCACGTTGATGCTCGCTTGGCGTTGTCTCTACTGAAGACTGCGAAGGCTTTTTTGTCATTATTATTAAGTCCGTTTAAACGTTGAAGAGAATGGCGTAATGATGTCATATCTTGTCTAAAAATAATACTATCGGACTTAGAATTAGTAGAAAAACTTTACAACTTAGTAACTTCGTTTGAAAAATAATTCAGCATTTTCTTTTAGATCAGCTAATTACAATTAAATATAAAAATTGAGAGCAATAAAAATCAGAAAATTCTGATAACAAAAACGCCGCTAAAAAGCGGCGTTTTCAGAACATTTAGCTGATTAGTCAGCTTGAGGACGCATGTGTGGGAATAGGATCACGTCTTTAATTGTTGGTGAGTCAGTAAATAACATCACTAGACGATCGATACCAATACCCTCACCCGCTGTTGGTGGTAAGCCGTACTCTAACGCACGAATGTAATCTTCATCGTAGTGCATTGCTTCATCATCACCTGCGTCTTTCTCTTCAACTTGACGAGCAAAACGCTCAGCTTGATCTTGTGCATCGTTAAGCTCAGAGAAACCATTTGCTAATTCACGGCCACCTACGAAGAATTCGAAACGGTCAGTCACAAATGGGTTTTCATCGTTACGGCGCGCAAGTGGAGACACTTCCCACGGGTAAGCGGTAATGAAAGTTGGTTGAATTAACTTATGCTCAGCAGTCTCTTCGAAGATTTCACACAAGAACTTACCAGGGCCCCATACGCAGTTTTCTGGGATCTTAACGTGTACTTGCTTCGCGTACGCTTTAAGTTCTTCAAAATGGTTTTCAGGGTCACTAAATACCGCAGCATCAAAGTCTGGGTTGTACTTAAGGATAGCCTCGCTCATTGTTAAACGAGCAAAAGGTTGTCCAAAGTCGTACTCTACTGAATCAACCACTTCACCATTTTCATCTTTCGTTGTGTTTACAACAATTGGTGAACCAAGTACGTCTGTCGCAACAGTACGTAACATATCTTCAGTAATGTTCATCAGGTCAATGTAATCCGCATATGCTTGGTAGAATTCGATCATCGTGAATTCTGGGTTATGACGCGTTGATAAACCTTCGTTACGGAAGTTACGGTTGATTTCGAATACACGCTCAAAGCCACCTACAACTAAACGTTTTAAGTAAAGTTCAGGGGCAATACGTAAGTACATGTCGATATCAAGTGCATTGTGGTGTGTGACGAATGGACGAGCAGACGCACCACCTGGGATCACTTGTAGCATCGGTGTTTCAACTTCCATGAAATCACGATCAGCTAAGAAACGACGGATACCTTCAACAACCTTAGAGCGAATACGGAAAGTTTCACGTGTCGCATCATTAGTAATTAAATCAACATAACGTTGACGGTATTTAGTTTCTTGGTCAGATAAACCATGGAATTTTTCTGGTAACGGACGTAATGACTTTGTCAGTAACTCGTACTCTGTCATTTCTACGTAAAGGTCACCTTTACCTGATTTATTTAGTGCGCCTTTAACACCGATGATGTCACCGATATCAAGTTGACCGTATTTTGCTTTTAAATCTTTTTGTACGTCTTTTGATGCGTACGCTTGAATTTGACCTTTCATGTCTTGCAACGCAAGGAAAGGACCACGTTTTGCAAGAATACGACCTGCTACAGATACAACGTGCTGCTCAGCAACTAATTCTTCTTTCGATTTATCACCAAACTCAGCTTGCAAATCAGCCGTGTAATGTTCACGACGGAATTGGTTTGGATGACCGTTGGCTGGGCAATTTTCGCGGATTGCGTCTAATTTGCCACGACGCTCAGCGATTAACTTATTTTCGTCTTGGATTTGATCAGTCATTTTTTAGCTCTTTTTTAGCTTGGTGGTTATAGGCCAGATTTAAGGCTGGCTTCAATAAATTTATCTAAGTCGCCGTCAAGAACCGCTTGTGTATTACGGTTTTCAACGCCAGTACGTAAGTCTTTAATGCGCGAGTCATCAAGTACGTATGAACGAATTTGACTACCCCAGCCAATGTCAGATTTAGCATCTTCTTGGCTTTGTTTTTCAGCATTTTGTTTTTGAATTTCAAGTTCAAACAATTTCGCTTTTAACTGCTTCATTGCTTGGTCTTTATTCTTGTGCTGTGAACGCTCATTTTGGCACTGTACAACAGTGTTAGTTGGTATGTGAGTAATACGAACCGCTGACTCTGTTGTATTTACGTGCTGACCACCTGCGCCTGATGCGCGGTAAACGTCAATACGTAAGTCTGCCGGATTAATATCAATTTCGATATTATCGTCGATTTCTGGGTAAACGAATGCCGATGCAAACGAGGTATGGCGACGACCACTTGAGTCGAACGGGCTCTTACGCACTAAACGGTGAACACCTGTTTCTGTACGTAACCAACCGTATGCATATTCGCCAACAAAGCGCACTGTTGCGCCTTTGATACCAGCCACATCACCATCCGTTGCTTCAACCAGTTCAACTTTAAAGCCTTTTGCTTCACCCCAACGTAAATACATACGCAGTAGCATGTTGCACCAGTCTTGGGCTTCAGTGCCGCCAGAGCCTGATTGTAAATCAAGGTAAGCATCGTTTTGGTCATGGTCGCCTGAGAACATACGACGGAACTCTAGCTTTTCAAGCTGTGCGTTTAAATCGCCTAATTCAGCTTCAGCTTCAGCGAAGGTTTCTTCATCTTCTGCTTCAACAGCAAGCTCAACTAAACCTTCAACATCTTCGGTACCAGACACTAGATTATCAATGGTCTCAACAATAGCTTCGAGTGCCGACTTTTCACGGCCAAGTGCTTGAGCTCGCTCTGGCTCATTCCACACTGCTGAATCTTCAAGTTCTGCGTTAACTTCTTCTAACCGCTCTTTCTTAAGAGGGTAGTCAAAGGTACCCCCGAAGCAGTTCAGTACGTTCGCGAATTTCCTTGATTTGATTAATCACAGGATTCACTTCAAACATGTACATTACTCCAAAATGGCTGATTTACCGCGCACCGATATCGACAATAAATACGGTAAATTATCTACAAATATTAAAAACGCCCGATTTTAACAAAAAACCGAGCGTTTTATTAGCCTTTTATGTCGATTATAACGATATTTTTATGTCGCTTTTTGTAGCTCTCGAATAATCAACTGTAACGAGAATTTACCACGGAATTCATTTATATCGAGTTGATAAGCAGCTTTCACATAACGCACTTCGGTATCTGGCCATGCACGCACATCAACCCCAAATGCAATGCCATCAACTAATCGTCCAGACTGATGTTTTAAAACTAGTTTTAAGTGTTTTTCACCGACAATGCGCTGCTGTATTACTTCGAATACATGTTCAAACACTGGCTCTGGAAATTGCTGACCCCAGGGGCCGGCATTTTTTAGCTGGTTTGCAAACTCCATCGAAAAGCACTCATTAGGTAATTCACCATCGGTAAGTAAAATACTTTGCTTATGCTCTTCAGTGAGTGTGTCTGTCACCATTTGCTCAAACACGGTTTTAAATTCAGTAAAACACTGCTCATTGATACTCAGCCCCGCTGCCATGGCATGGCCACCAAATTTACTGATCAAATGCGGGTAGAGTGTATTTACTCGCTCAAGCAAATCACGCATATGTAGCCCTTCAATAGAGCGGCAAGAGCCTTTTATTTCGCCGTTATCGCCAGCTGCAAAAATAATCGTCGGGCGGTGATACTTTTCTTTTAAGCGGCCAGCCAAAATACCAATCACACCTTGGTGCCAATCAGCTTGGTATAAACAAATGGCATCAGGCACTGACTCGGTTTTAAATGCTAAACGATCAAGCACCGCTTGTGCTTCAGTTTGCATACCCTGCTCTATTTCACGGCGCTCATGATTGAGGCTGTCGAGCTCACTGGCAATACGGCGAGCTTGGTTTATATCGCTTGATAACAAACAGGCTATACCTAAACTCATATCATCTAAACGCCCAGCTGCATTTAAGCGTGGTGCCAATGAAAAGCCAAAGTCACTGGCACTTAAACGGGCCGCATTGCGATTTGCCACTTCAATGAGAGCACTAATACCAGGGCGTGTTTTACCACTGCGAATACGTGCTAAACCTTGATGAACTAAGGTTCGGTTATTGGCATCAAGCGCGACCACATCGGCAACGGTACCAAGGGCTACAATATCAAGTAACTCAGCCAAATTTGGCATTGGATTTTGCTGAAAGTACCCTTGTTCACGTAAGTGGCTACGTAAAGCAATGAGCAGATAAAAAGCCACCCCAACGCCTGCTATCGATTTCGATGGAAACTGACAGTCATGGCGATTCGGATTCACGATAGCATCTGCATTTGGTAGGGCTTCACCTTGTAAATGATGATCAGTTACCAGCACCTTAATACCTGCTTGCTTTACAATGGCAATGCCATCGATACATGAAATACCGTTATCAACGGTGATCACAAGCTCGGGTTGCATGGTTACTATTTGCTCAGCAAGTGCGGGGCTTAGGCCATAACCTAGGCTGAATCTGTCTGGTACCAAGTAATCAAGGTTCTTTAAGCCGAACATAGCAAGACCTTGCATTAAGGTTGCTGTGCTGGTTGCACCGTCGGCATCAAAGTCACCGACGATTAACACGCGACTTTGATCCGCGAGGGCTTGTTGTAATAGCACAACAGCTTTGTCGATATCTTTAAACAGCTTAAAGTCATGTAATGTTGCAGCGCTATTATCGAGTTCAGTGGCACTTTGCACCTGCCGAGTCGCATATATTTGCTTAATTACAGGATGTAAATGGTGTGGTAAATGCGAATCATCAACATGAGGACGAGCTTGAATTATTTTTTCCATGTCGGAAATGGTACTTCTTTGCTTAAGACAAATAAAAAAGGCCTACGACAAATAGGCCTTTTCGTTAAAAAAATCAGTTATGAAGATGTTTTTGGTAAAGCATCAAGCGCTTGGCTAATTTGCGCAGCTGATTGATAACCAGGGATCATGGTACCATCTTCTAAAATAATTGCCGGTGTGCCCGACATTCCAAAGCTTTGACCTAGTTGGTAGTGCTCTGCAATTGGTGCGTTACAACCAGGCACGACAGCGACTTCTGCACCCGCTTTTGCTTCTGTTAATGCTTCAGCAGGGTCTTTAGCACACCATACATTCATTAAATCTTGGTAACCTTTACCACGTAAACCACCACGTGGGAAAGCAAGGTATTTAACCGTGATACCCGCATCTAAGAAGTCATCAAGTTCACGGTGTAATTTACGACAATAACCACAGGTGATATCGGTAAAGACTGTGATCGAATGCTTTTCGTCTTTCGCTTTGTAAACGATCATTGAGTCTTCGTACTCAGCAACACCTTCTTTACGAACGTCACTTAGAGCATGCTCTGTTAAATTAACTCGATTATTAAGGTCAATCAGTGTTCCTTGCATTAGAAATTGACCGTCAGGGCTTGCGTACAACACACCTTTGTCAGTAATTAGTTCTTTAAGACCTGCCACTGGGCTTGGGTTGATTTGCTTAACGGTTACGCCTAATTCAGCAAACTTAGCAATGATAGGGGCATCAGCAGCGTCTGTTGTTGATACGCCATTGGCAAACACATTTAAGCTTGTGCCTAGTAGTGCTGTGGCTAAAACTAACTTTTTCATAAATATCCTATATCCTGATCATTTTTTATATAGACCGGTACATCTTTAAAAATCTTGCACTAAGCACGTGGATGATGTTGCTCGTGTACCGACTTCAATCTTTCATTCGCTACATGGGTATAAATTTGTGTTGTTGATAAGTCACTGTGACCTAACATCATTTGCACGACTCTAAGGTCCGCCCCATGATTAAGCAAATGCGTTGCAAACGCGTGTCTGAGCGTATGCGGTGATAACGGCGATTCAACTGATGCCAAAATAGCATAGTGTTTGATGCGATGCCAAAAAGTTTGTCGTGTCATGCCAATCCCGCGCTTTGATGGGAACACAAAGTCAGTGGCATGTTTAATCATTTGCGAACGACCCACTTTTAAAAACTGCTCAAGCCAGTACATTGCTTCTTCGCCTAAGGGAACTAAACGCTCTTTATTACCCTTACCTTTTACAAAGACCACCGCTTGGCGCAAATTAATTTGCTCCATTCTGAGTCCTACTAGCTCTGTAACACGAAGCCCAGTAGCATATAACAGCTCAAGCATAGCTTTATCACGAAGCCCCATTGCATCTTCTATGTCTGGGGCTGCAAGCAAAGCTTCGACTTCGGCTTCTGACAGTGTTTTTGGTAATGACTGCCCAGCTTTTGGCTGAGCAATATTGACCATCGGCGAATCGGCAATGGCTTTTTCGCGTACAAAATACTGATAAAAACGCTTAAGTGCACTGATGCTTCGCGCTGTACTGCGCGACTTCAGTCCTAAATCAACACGGTATGCTAAATACGCTTCAATATCATCTGAGCGGACAGCCAGTAGGTCTTTATCTTTTAAAAATTGGCAAAACTTTTCAAGGTCACTGCGATAAGCGGCGAGTGTATTTTCGCTGACTCCCTGCTCAAGATACAGCGTATCTAAAAATAACTCTAAATGTTCGGCGTTATTTGCTGTTATTACACCTTTTTGGGCTTGTGAATTATTATCAGCCACGCGTACTCTCATCCTTATCAAGGTATCAATTGATTATACCTTACGGTAAACTTACGCCTATCATATCAGGCAAATACACAGTGATAAATACGATGCAGATTGGTTTATTTTATGGTTCTACAACCTGCTACACAGAAATAGCGGCAGAGAAAATTCGCGATATTATTGGTCACGACATCGTGAGCCTTCACAATATCAAAGATGAGCCATTAAAAAATGCAGAGCAATTTGATTTCGTGATCTTCGGCATTTCAACTTGGGATTTTGGTGAGTTGCAAGAAGATTGGGAATCAATCTGGGACGACATTAAAGATGTTAACCTAAACGGCAAAACCGTGGCTCTGTTTGGTATGGGCGATCAACAAGGTTATGGTCAGTGGTTCCAAGATGCACTTGGCATGTTACACGATGAAATTTGTGATCAAAGCATTACCTTGTTAGGCAAATGGCCTAACGATGCAAGTTATGAATTTGAGGCTTCAAAAGCACTCACTGAAGATGGCAAACAATTTGTTGGCTTAGCCCTTGATGAGGACAGTCAATACGAGCTTAGCGATGAGCGTATCGCAAGCTGGGTTGAACAAGTCATGACTGAGTACAGCGAAAGCTTGTAAGTCATGAATAAAAAAGCCAAGCATTGCTTCAATGCCGATCAGTTAAGCAATTGACATTTGGCATAATAGGATCAAAATCCGATGATCACAGGTCATCGGATTTTTTTATGCCCCTTAATCATAGCTTCGCCAATATTTCATCATTTATCGATTCTAATATTCACAGCTTGTCGGAAATACTGGATGAGTCTTTAATACAACAAGCACTTGCAGAGTCTGGGGTCGCAACACTCAGGAAGCGCAGGCTACCTCTTGAGCTAATGGTCTGGAGTGTGATTGGCAGCGCATTGTTTCGAGATATGCCTATGACTCAGGTCATTAATCGTCTTGATATTGTATTACCAAGTAAGAAACCTTTTGTAGCTCCTAGTGCGATTGTTCAAGCAAGACAGCGTTTAGGCTCGGAATCTATTCGTCATATCTTTAATATGACTCAATCCCGTTGGCATCAAGACACACCACATCCAAACTGGTGTGGATTAACCTTACTTGGCGTTGATGGCGTGGTGTGGCGTGCAGAAGACACGCCAGCTAACAATGATGCATTTGGTAAGTTGCACAATGACAAACGCGAATCGGCTTTTCCTCAAATTCGTATGGTCTGTCAAATGGAACTCACAAGTCACTTATTGACCGCATCCGCCTTTGACGCCGTTGCGGCTAATGAAATGACGCTCGCTGAGCAGCTGATAGAGCAAACACCCGACAATAGCCTAACGCTGTTTGATAAAGGT
>NZ_VFBD01000005.1:0-14464 GCF_011319765.1 Pseudoalteromonas sp. MB47
TAAATAATGGTGCCCAGAGGCGGAATCGAACCACCGACACGAGGATTTTCAATCCTCTGCTCTACCGACTGAGCTATCTGGGCAAAATTTAGTTTTATGCAGAAAATCAACAAGGATTTTCAATGCAATTCCCGATGGCTCTACCGACTGAGCTATCTGGGCATTTTAAACTTTCGTTTAAAAATAAATGGTGCCGACTATCCGAGTTGAACGGATGACCTACTGATTACAAGTCAGTTGCTCTACCAACTGAGCTAAGTCGGCACACTAAATCTGTGTGCTTGGCACGATATTGATGTTTAAATCATAAGTTAAACACCAATATACTAAATAATGGTGCCCAGAGGCGGAATCGAACCACCGACACGAGGATTTTCAATCCTCTGCTCTACCGACTGAGCTATCTGGGCGTGCGGCGTATTAAACGGGTTTTGCCTTCTCAAGTCAACTTTTTTTTGAGGATTCTAACTGTTTGCACAGTTTTCAATCAAGATTGCTGATTTCAATAGTTTTTAGCTTATTTAACCAACAACTTTTATGCTTTTAAATTGACTCTCATCATAAAAGAGTTACCTCTGTTAAAAACGTGATGAATTTTTCTTCACAGATGGTAGGATTGTCTAAATATCAAGGAAATGTACCTAGCTGTAAAATTGTTGGATAAGAACCATGCCAAGTAAATCGAATTCACCTGTAAAAGGCTTACTACCGCTTTTTATAATTACGAATCTCGTCATCACCCTGTTAGCGGTCGTTGCTTTTTCGTTTTATCCAACTAATGATGAAGCACCAGTAAAAAAGTTGCAGCCAAATTTAACGGCCATTCAAGTTTCAAATCAATTGCGTGCCCCCCTTGTTAGTGCTTTAACAATGCCAGGGCAAGATAAAGTAAAAGAAGTACTGGATTTAAGCTTACTTCTTAATACTGGCTTTGATTACTATTTATATAGATACGAGTTTAACGGTGATGTTTCTTTAGTTTATGCAAACAACAAAGAGCTTATTCAACCCACTAAAGTCAATCAACAACTAGCTGAAAAAACACTAATACATACTGTTCTTGAATTTAATGACCAGCCTGTTGGCGAGTTAATTGTGAAACAACACCCTATTGAGCAGCCTATTACACAATCTTCTGTGCTTTCAATCGGTCTTGCTGGCTTAACGCTTCTAGCTTTAATTATATTATCTTTTGCGCTGAGTATTTTTATCAATAAGCGTTTTAGTAAAAGTAGTTCATCGTTAAATAAAGAGCTAAAAGCTATTACTGACAATGCGGACTACCAAGGGCAAGTAACTGAAACCCTTGACTTTGGCCTAGACTCTGTCGCAAAGCATGTAAATCAATTACTTAAAAAAGTTGAATCAGCAATTACCGAGAACAAAGCAGCACAAGCTGATTTGCAAAAATTACAAAACAGCCTAGAGACAGAGGTACAAAATCGTACTCTCGCTCTTGAGCAAGCAACTCTAAAAGCTGAACAAGCAAACGAAACTAAAACCACTTTCTTGGCTACCATGAGCCATGAGATTCGCACCCCAATGAACGGTGTTATTGGCACAATTGATTTACTTCGCCAAACAGAGCTTGATGGGGCGCAACATAGACTAAGTACAATTATTCGTGATTCTGCATTTTCGTTATTAGGGATATTAGATGACATTCTCGATTTCTCGAAAATCGAAGCGGGTAAATTAAATATCGATAACATTCCTTTTTCAGTATCTGACACGATTGAAGAAGTTGCCCGTGTTTTATCATCGGTTGCCAAAAAGCGTGACCTTGAACTAGAGCTCGCTATTGCGCCCGATATCCCAACAAACCTAATTGGCGACACGGTACGAGTTCGCCAAGTACTTTACAATCTATGTAGTAATGCAATTAAGTTCACTAGCACAGACGACAAGCAAAAAGGTCATGTAAAAATTTCGGTGGAGGTTGCACAAAACACCACTGATCACTACACATTACGCTTTAGTGTATTAGATAACGGTAAAGGGATGACGCAAGCGCAGCTTCGCGAAATATTTAATCCATTTATTCAAGCTGAAGGGTCAATAACCCGCGAATACGGTGGCACAGGGTTAGGTTTATCGATTTGTAAAAGCTTAACCGAACTAATGTTGGGTACAATTTCTGTAACCAGTGACTTAGGTATTGGCAGTGAGTTTGTCGTTGAATTACCTTTTAGTACGCAAGGTAAAGTTGATTATGCTCACAAACAAGTCATGAAAGATCAAAGAGTTGTTGTGGTCTCTAATCATGACGGTCGAAAAAAATTACTGACACGTTATTTATCATTTATGGGGGCAACACCAGTTATCGCCCAAAACAATGAGCAAATTGAAGTTGAGCAGGACCGAAAAGAGCTGATTTGGATCCTTGATGGGATCGAAACCATGGAAGATATTAACTATATCTTACGTCGCTTACTTTACACTTTAGAAGATAATAATCAGCAAGTTATCGTCTTAAGTAGATTAGATGAAGCTGCCGTAAATCATAAGAATATTTTTTATCTAAATGCAGTACCATTATGTAAGTCAAACTTTATGATGTCACTTCTCGTGGCAGCTGGATTACATAAGCCTAAACAAATTTCTTCTACCAAATCATTTAACGACTACCTAAGTGTTGATAAGGCTCGTGAAGAAAACAAGTTAGTACTTCTTGTTGAAGATAACGTGCTAAATCAGCAAGTGCTGACCGATCAGCTACATCTACTAGGCTATGGTGTTGAAATGGCTGAAAATGGTGAGAAAGGTTTAGAAGCATGGCGTGAAGGTAAGCACTCTATTATTTTAACTGATTTACACATGCCAAAAATGTCTGGTTACGATATGGTAGAAAAAATACGCCATGAAGCATCGCAACTTGAAGATATCAACGCCCAGCCTTATGTAATTGCTATAACAGCTAATGCGCTTAAAGGTGAAAAAGAGCGTTGTTTAAGCATAGGCATGAACGATTACATTACAAAACCTGTTGAGCTAAATGTGCTTGAAGGAACACTTCATAAATGTGCTTATAAAGCAAACCCAGAAGCTGCAAAATTGGAAAGTAAAAAACTTACAACACCAATTGATATGGATGTGCTAGGTAAATATGTCAATGATGAAGCGAAGAAGCTACGTTTCTTTAAGATGTATTTAGAACAGAGTAATCAACTCAGTAAAGAGGTAAACGCTGGGGTTATAGAATATGATTTAGATAAAATTATCACTTCTTGCCATCAGCTAAAGTCAATTTCGAAAACCATAGGAGCAATGAAGGTTGCTGAGCTTGCCGCTGGATTTGAACAAACCTGCAAAGAAGGCGAGCCTACAAGCGACGAATTAATTGCACTTAGAGATAGTTTCGAAATTGAATACTCTAAGGTGGCTCAGTTCTTAAAAGAACAAATTAACAAAGCCGAACAAGAAGCTGAATAATACAAATCAAAAAGGGCCATTACGGCCCTTTTTACTTTTGATTATGCGCTTATTTTTCTGGTGGACGGTAGCCTTCTATTTCTACGTCTTTACCTTCAAATAAGAAACCCACCATTTGCTCTTCTAAAAAAGCACGGTGCTCTGGGTCCATCATGTTCAGGTGTTTTTCGTTGATCAGCATTGTTTGCTTGTGTTGCCATTGGCCCCACGCTTCTTTACTGATGTTGTTGAAAATCTTTTCACCAAGCTCACCTGGGTATAGTTGGAAGCCTAAGCCTTCAGCTTCTTTTTGTAACTTTTGACAAAATACTGTACGTGCCATAATTGCTCTCTACTCTTATTGCGTGATGCTATTGTAATCTATTGCGCTTAATTGTTTAACCAGCTTTTTCGTTGGTGCAGCAAGACCAACCTCAACAGACTCATCAAGCGGATACCAAACCAGTTGTCGTTCATTAATGAGATCTGGAATGCTCGGCAAGGTTAAAACATGTGGATTGATGGTTAGCTCAAAATGCGAAAATACATGGGTAAAGGCTTCAAGTGCTTGCGTATTGTTTGATAAACCATGCTGGGCTAAAAATGTTTCTAACTCAGTTAATTCGCTAAACTCAAAAAAGCCAAACAATCCACCCCATATCCCTGAGCTTGGGCGCTTTTCCATAAGCACTTTATTGTCGCAGGCTAGAATGAGCTGATGGCATGACTTTTTCGGTACAGCTTTTTTAGGCTTTGAATGCGGGAACTCTTTTACTTTACCTTCTTTAAAAGCAAGGCATTTACTATTCAAAGGACAAGGCTCACAGTCAAACTTACTACGTGAACAAAGGCTTGCACCTAAATCCATCATTGCCTGATTAAACTCAGTAACCGACTCTTTAGGCGTTAATTGCGATGATAATGACCAAAGTTGATTTTCGACCTTTTTCACTCCGTACCAGCCTTCAACCATAAAAAAGCGTGCTAGCACTCGTTTAACATTGCCATCTAAAATTGGATGATGTTGACCAAGCGATAAAGACAAGATAGCCCCTGCCGTTGAACGACCAATACCCGGCAAGTCCATAACTTCTTCAAGCGTAGTTGGAAACTCACCTTGGTAGTTATCACGGACTATTTTTGCAGTTTTATGTAAGTTACGCGCTCGGGCGTAGTAGCCAAGGCCAGTCCAATGGTGTAACACCTGATCTTCATCGGCATTAGCAAGCGCAATAATGTCAGGAAAGCTTTGCATAAACTTTTCAAAGTATGGAATAACAGTCACCACTTGAGTCTGCTGTAGCATGACCTCAGAGATCCATACCTTATAAGGGGTTTTATTTAACTGCCAAGGGAGAGTTTTACGGCCGTGAAGGTGGTACCAGTCAACCACTTGGTTTGCAAACCAAGTTGACTCCTTATTGCTTAAATTCAAAATAACATCTTTACTTGCTGAAGCTCATTGCGGCCAAGTCTATTGCAGTTGGTTAGGCCAAGCAAGTCGAACAGCCCCTACTTTGCCTAAATAGCTAGCATATGGCTGCAATATTAATCTCATAAGATAAACAAGCCCAGACTATTGTACTCAAGGCGCAGGTCAGGGATAATACGCACCCTTTTTCTATCGTCAGTATTTTTATCAGGCCAAAATATATGAGTGACTCAAGTAACCCAAACCTCGAGCAAGCAAAGCAAGAGGGTAAATACATCCGCACGATTCGTAGTTTCGTAAAGCGCGAAGGTCGCC
Organism: Pseudoalteromonas sp. MB47; assembly: GCF_011319765.1. Lineage (NCBI taxonomy): Bacteria > Pseudomonadati > Pseudomonadota > Gammaproteobacteria > Alteromonadales > Pseudoalteromonadaceae > Pseudoalteromonas > Pseudoalteromonas sp. MB47. Next base: position 5,159 of record NZ_VFBD01000005.1, read on the forward strand.
TCACAAAAGGCCAAGCGGCAGCCATCGAGAAGTGTTGGCCAACGATGGGCCTTGAGCATAAAAATGGCATGCTAAACCTAAAAGAAGTGTTTGGTAACGATAACGATGTGGTACTAGAAATCGGTTTTGGTATGGGTAAATCGCTAGTCGAAATGGCTAAAAACGCACCAGAGCTTAACTTCATCGGTATTGAAGTTCACCGCCCAGGTGTAGGTGCCTGTTTAATGGATGCCGACGAAGCAGGTGTAACAAACTTACGCGTATTCGAACACGATGCAGTTGAAGTTCTAGCTGATTGTATTGCCGATGAAAGCTTATCTAAGCTGCAATTATTCTTCCCTGATCCATGGCATAAAAAACGTCACCATAAGCGTCGTATCGTACAACCAGAGTTTGCACAAAAGTTACGTAGCAAATTAAAAATTGGCGGTGTTTTCCATATGGCGACTGACTGGGAAAATTATGCTGAGCATATGCTTGAAGTAATGCAAGTTGCTGAAGGTTACAAAAACCAATCAGAAACTAACGATTACGTTCCTCGCCCAGATTCACGTCCACTGACAAAATTTGAGCAGCGCGGTCACCGTTTAGGTCACGGCGTATGGGATCTAATGTTTGAGCGTACTAAGTAACAAAAGGTAAAGCAGCATGAGTAAGTTAACCAACCCAAGTTTATTATTGCTTCGAAATGAAGACGAACTTGTTGGACAATCGATTTTAGTGGTTAACTTTGAGCAAGATGGCTTCTTACGCGAACTTAAAACGCTAAACCCTGAAGCAAAAATTACTGCGTTCAGTTATAACCACGCAAATGCCATGTATGCTAGCAAAATTGCCGGTGTACATGCTGTGGTTAGCCACACTATTCCAGATAATAACTACGATTTAGTTATCTATTATTACCCAAAAGCTAAGCCCGAAGCACAAATGTGCCTCGATAACATTCGTGCTGTTTGTCATCAAGACGCGCAACTATTTGTGGTAGGTGAAAATAAAAGCGGTGTTAAATCAGCAGAGAAACAACTAAAAGATCACTGTGGTTTTAGTAACAAAATCGATAGTGCCAAGCACTGTATTTTGTATTTATTCTCTGAGCTTACGCTAAACGATAACTTTGCTATCGGTCGTTATCATAAGCAATTTCAAGTGAAAGCCGGCGATATTGAATTTACGGCGATTAGTGTGCCGGGCGTATTTAACCACGGTGCGCTTGATGTAGGTACCGCGGTACTTCTAAATAATGCGCCAAGTATTAGCAAGGGTAAAGTGCTCGACTTTGCATGTGGCGCAGGCATTATTGCTACTTATTTAGGAAAAAAGCAGCCTGAGCTTGAGTTTGTATGTAGCGATGTAAGTGCTCTTGCTACTTACGCCACAGAGCAAACACTTGCATTAAATAACCTTAAAGGCCAAGCGGTATTAAGTGATGGCTTATCTGATATTAATGGTAAATTCGACTTAATCATCAGTAACCCTCCTTTCCACACCGGTATTGCCACTGATTACACCATTGCCGAGGCATTTCTTAGCTCTGCAAAGCAACACTTGAGTAAGCAAGGTAAACTGACCATAGTTGCAAACAGCTTCTTAAAATACCCACCTATTTTAGAAGCGCAATTTGGCCAATACAGTACCGATTTCAAAAATACAAAATTTGCAGTTTACTCAGCTAAATAAAAGTTGAGTAAATAGCTTATTCGTAGCAAAAATATTTTTTAAAATATTTAGTTACTTTTAAATGTCTTTGCTAGACTAAACTCTTACTAATAAAATAAAAATTTAGGCTTTCTATAGCGCATGTCAATTTTATCGGCACAAACGAGTATTCGTAAGGCATTAACTAATGCGGTTATGCTTGTTACTGCGTTGTGCTTGTCTTTGTCTATCTCTATTTCGACCTACCTAGATGTAAAAGAACAAAAAGCCTTAATTGTCGATAAAATAACTATTCTATCTGAAATTATTGCATATAACGCCCAGGTCACAGTGTTATTTGATGATAACGAAACTGAAACAGAGCGCCTAAAATCTTTCGAGACAGTGCCGCTCATTAAAAACATTCACATATACGCAATTGACGAATTATCGAATGAGCCTGTTTTTTTCAGCAGCTTTAACGCCAATAGAACTCCGCCAGTTCCTATCAAAGTAAACAGTATCAGCGAGCTGTCTGAGCCAAAGTTTAAAGATGATGTAATAGAATTAATAAAACCAATCAAATATGAAGGAGAAGTGATTGGCTATGCCTATGTTCGTGGTGGCTTAGATAGGCTCAATCAGTATATTAACCGTAAAATCTTTATTGATATTTTACTAACCCTATTTGTTTTAGTGTTGGTGTATTTTGTTGCTCTGCGTATTCAAAAACGTATTGCGAACCCAATTGATGAACTGAGTAACTTGCTTCAAGATGTGTCAAAAAACCATAACTATGACACTCGCGCACAAAAAACTAATGTCGATGAAATTAATCAGCTTTCTAGCAGCTTAAATATCATGCTTGCCCGAACCCAAAAGCAAATCGAGCGCCACGAAAAAGACAAACAAGAAATAAAACAGCTTAACCAAAGCCTTGAAGAGAAAGTAAATCAACGTACTATTGCCTTGCGTGAGGCTAACCAAGAACTACTAAATACACTTGAGCGTATGCATCAATACCAAAATCAAATAGTAGAAAATGAAAAAATGGCCTCTTTAGGGCAAATGGTTGCAGGTGTAGCCCATGAGGTAAATACACCTATCGGCTTAGGTATTACGGGTTCAACTTTGCTGCGTGACAAGCTGGCAGAAATCAACGCGCAGTTTGAGCAAAAAACACTCACCTCAGCACATTTAAAACGCTTTATAACTGATGGCATTGAAAATCTAGATCTTATCTATCGCAACTTAAACCGAGCCGCAGAGCTAGTCTCAAGCTTTAAGAAAGTGGCAGTTAATCAAGATGTCGAAATAACCACTAACGTAAACTTATATAATTTATTAAATGATGTGATTATGTCGATGCGCTCAGAAATACAATATCGCAACCCTAAAATCACGATTAACTGCAATAATGACTTTAGTATTGAGACTAAATCGGGACCATTACAGCAGGTTTTACAGCAGTTATTGAGTAACTCTGTGATCCATGGTTTTAGCGACGAGCTTGATAACGAGATCACCTTTAACGTTGAGCGCAATGAAAGCAGCTTTATTATTCACTATTTCGATAATGGCGTTGGTGTTGAAAAGACGATTCGAAAACGTATTTTCGACCCATTTGTGACAACCAAACGAGGCGAAGGTGGAAGTGGACTAGGTATGCATTTAGTTTATAACCTGGTAACCCAAGCCTTAGGCGGTACAATAATTCACGATGAGTTAAATACCGAGGGTGCTCATTTTATTATTACTCTCCCCTTATCTGAAGGTAATGCATGATGAAAATCATATGTTGCCTTTTTGCTTTTGTTATTTACGCCACCCCGAGTTTTGCAAAATCACCAGAACAAGTAAAATCGGCGTTTTTATATCAAATTGCTAAGTTCACTAAGTTTAATGAAAGCATGGATCCTCCACCTATTTCTTTCTGTTTTTATAATGTAGAAACAGGGCCTGGGTCGTTCCTAAAGGACAAAAGTGAACTGCAAATTAACAAAAAACCTATCAACGTTATTTTAGTGAAAAAAACTCAGCAAATTTCTGAACTTTCTCAGATTTGTGATATCACATACATTGATGAAACATTAGAAAATGATATACTTCCACTTTGGACCGATACAATTTCATTAAATACTTTAACGATAGGTGAAAGTATTCGCTTTTTAGAGAAAGGCGGAATAGCCTCTCTGGTTCAAGAAGGAAATAAAATCCGACTGTATATCAATAAGCAGCACGTATTGCAGCATAACTTTAAAGTGCAATCTCGATTGTTAGCTATGGCTAAGTTTTATCCAAATTGATTTTACTTGTTAACAATTGGATCTAATCCTATAATCTCTAGTATTCGGTTTTGCTTGATAATACCGAATTTTTGTAAATAAAATTTCCGAAAAGGTTAATATACAATGCAAACGCCAGTCATTCTGATCGTAGAGGATGAAGACGTAACTCGACTAAACCTCGTTAGTTTATTTGAAGCCGAAGGTTACAAAGTTATTGAAGCCATTGATGGCGATGATATGCATGACAAGCTTACAAATAATGATGATGTGAACCTTGTAGTTATGGATATCAACCTACCAGGTAAAAACGGGCTTATTTTAGCGCGTGAATTACGTCAAAAACGTAATGTTGGTTTAATTTTCTTAACAGGTCGTGACAACGACGTTGATCGCATTTTAGGTCTTGAAATTGGTGCTGATGATTACATCACAAAACCATTCAACCCTCGCGAATTAACTATTCGTGCTCGTAACCTTATTTCGCGCACAGCATTAGGTGGCGAAGAAGCGAATATCGAAACAAATGGTGTTATTACATTTAACGGTTGGGAACTTGACGAAAACAGCCGTTGCTTAACATCTCCAAGTGGCGACGCTAAGCGTTTACCTAAAGGTGAATACCGCGCACTTCGTTTAATGCTCGATTCACCGGGCCGTATTTTCAGCCGTGAGCAATTAATTAAGCACATGACTGGCCGTGAGCTTCGCGCAAATGACCGCACTGTAGACGTAACCATTCGTCGTATCAGAAAACACTTTGAAAGCGATAACAGCACCTCTGAGCTGATCAGCACCATCCATGGTGAAGGCTATCGTTTCATTGGTAAAATCGACAGCTAATTAGAATTAATCTTCTAACTGCTGTAAGAATAATTGGAGGGCGTCACGCCCTTCATTTATTTTAACTGCAAGTTCATCAAGCCACTGTTGTAACTCTTCACTACTTTCTTCAAGCGCGCCGTGTTCCATCTTCTTAGCATGTAACTGCACATCGTTTAAGCCTACAGAGCCAGCTGCACCTTTCAATTTATGCGCCACCGATTTGTATTCTTCTCTATCATCTTCAGCTAACGCATCTGCTAGCTCAGTTTGATACTGAGGGTTTAACTTATTAAATAACTCACAGCTACGATTAAAAATAACCAGCCCCATTGAGCCTACAAAGTCTTCGATGGTTTCCATATCGAGAAGCTCAACACGTATACCCGATAAGTCTTTTTCCGTCACGGCTTTAATTGGCTCAGGCTGACAATTTTGTTGCTGCTTTATATCAAATAGCTCGCCGAGCATTTTATCGAGTTTTGTGGTGTTGATAGGCTTAGCGAGTGCACCTTGAATATTAATACCCGCAAGTTCTTCTTCGGCACTACGCACGTTGGCAGTCAAGGCAACGATTGGCAGCTTATCAAAGTGCTCATCATCACGAATTTGACGAGCAACTTCATCACCATTGATGTCTGGTAATTGCATATCAAGTAAAACGAGGTCTAAGTCATCTTCTGTGTAGACAAACGACAGCGCATCTTCACCAGTTTCAGCCCAAATAACTTCGTGGCCACGCTGCTCAAGTAAGTTGGTAGCAATCTCAGCATTTAGCGGCACATCTTCAACTAAAAGAATATTTAAGCTGCGTACCGCATAACTTTGCTCAGCTGGCGCAATACAAAGCTTAAGGGGAATTTCGACAACAAAAACACTGCCCTCACCTTCAGTACTGCTGACATTGATTTCACCTTTCATCGCAGTAACAAGTGCTTTAGTTACTGCAAGACCAATCCCTGAACCAATTGCATTGGTGCCTTTGATATCTGGTGCCTTATAGTACATGTCAAAAATACGGTGCAGCTGCTCTTGAGGAATGCCTTGACCGGTGTCGCTTACACGCATCACTAACCAAGGCCCATCAGCGCGATTCTCACGGCGACATTCAAGCTCAACATGACCCTGTTGGGTGAACTTAACCGCATTATTGATAAGATTCCAAACAACTTGACGTAAACGAGTCGGATCAAGTGACGCATAAACGTCTAACGTACCTTTGCGTTTAATATTGAACTCAAGCCCCTTTTGCTCAGCAATTAAGCCTGCAAAGTTCACCACATCATTTATAAAGTCGGCCACATTGACTGAGTCAGCAACAATATCAAGCTGCTCACGATCAATTTTATCCAAGTCGATAATATCGTTAAATATATTGCCAAGGGTTTCGGCACTTGAGAATACCGTGTTACACCAACTACGTTGTTGTTTATCAAGTTCTGTATCTAGCAACATGCGGGTTAAACCCACTATACCGTTAAGCGGTGTTCTTAGTTCATGACTTAGAGTCGCAATGAATTTACCTTTATCTTTGTAAGCCGCTTCAAGGGCCTGAGCCGCCTCTTTACGGCTGGTGATATCACGGCCAAAGGCAAGTAAACCAATGTACTCACCTTTTTCATTAATAAAGGGTAACTTACGCATCTCAAACCAACGCTTTTCACCATTAACAGGGTATTCAACGTCAAGTGTAAGAGCCTGGTGAGTTTGAGATACTTTTTTGTCAGTGCGAAGTACTTCTGGTAAATAATCACTTGGATAGATTTCTTCGACACTCTTGCCGATTAACTCATCGCTGCTTTTACCAATCACTTGTTCGAACATTTTATTACAGCCAGCAAACACACCATTGTTGTCGCGGTAATAAAACAAATCGGGAGATGAGTCGACAATAGAGCGTAATAACATGCCTTGTTGAGCTAGTTCTTGTTGAGTTTTCTTACGCTCAGCAATTTCGCGTCTTAGTTCTTCTATTGCTCTGTGCTTAGCATGAAACGCCATTTTACGTTCATCAATCTCTTCGTTTAAGCGACTGATATTGTCTTTTAGTGTTTGATTGAGCAGTTTTTCTTGTTTGGTTGCGCTATCTAGATAACTATAAGATGCTTCTAACTGGCGAATAGAATTGAGCAGCACTGTTATTAATATCGGCGATACTACTGCGGTAAAAAACAACACAGCTAAAACATCAACTAAAGTTACCGTACCGACTGCTACATAATAAAACATGCACGATAAAATCAGCGACATGACCAGTAATAAGGCATAACAGGCAGCGGCAGTTTTAAACTCACCGTACTTAGAAATAAAGCTTGAGAGTGTGCGAGCCCAGGGACTCAAAGAAGAATCAATCATATATTAAAGCTTAGGCACATAATCGAAAAAAAACAGCATAGTTAATTTTATCACTATTCCTTTAGAAATATTCATATTGTGCGATAAACATAGAATTTTTTCATCAACGCCGCTTTTTTATATTTTTTCATGTAAAATACCGCGCTTTAATAATTGCAAAGAATGAGTATTACCATGCAAACCACAATGCCAGATATTGCTGATACGGCTCCCGCCTTAAAAACAGGTAAATTAGACTGGGTTGGCATGGGCGAAATTGAACTTCCTTTCATTTTTGAAACTCGCAATATTGCCCCTGTAAACGTAATTGCCAAGGCACGCGCTTTTGTAAACTTGCATAAAGAAGACGCCAAAGGCATTCATATGTCGCGTTTATTTTTAGCCCTTGATACCTTATCAACCGAGCAGCAAGTTAATCCACAAACTCTCAAGCAAGCACTTGATGCCTTTATTAGCAGCCATGATGATTTAAGTGACCAAGCACAAATCGAATTTAAGTTTGAGCTACCACTGCGCCGAAAATCTTTATTAAGTGGCAAAGTAGGTTGGAAAAACTACCCGATTCATCTGATCGCTAAGATCAACCAAGGCATTGTAAGCTTTGAGTTAATGGTTGATGTCACTTACTCGTCAACATGCCCATGTTCAGCGGCTCTTGCTCGTCAATTAATTCAAAACGCTTTTAGCGAAAAGTTTGCAGAGCAAAATGTTGATAAGCAAACTGTTTTAGAATGGCTAGGCACAACTGACGGGATTGTAGCTACACCACACTCACAGCGTTCAATCGCCAACGTGAAAGTAAAACTCGACAGCCAAATTGACAGCTTTGATGTGGTTGGCTTAATTGATGCTTTAGAAGCTGAGCTAAAAACGCCAGTACAAGCGGCGGTTAAACGTGAAGATGAGCAAGAGTTTGCCCGCTTAAATGGTCAAAACCTCATGTTCTGCGAAGATGCTGCACGTAAAATTAAAGGCTTACTTGAACAGCATAACTACGCAGATTACTGGCTACAAATAAACCACTACGAATCACTTCATGCCCATGACGCGGTAGCAATCGCTGTTAAAGGGGTTGCTGGCGGATACACGGCTTAAAAATTTCGGGTAGCTCCATACAGTTAGGCACGCTAATTGCTATTAGTTTTCAGTGTCAATTTGTTGTTGTGGAGTTACCGTATGGAATTCGCTTTATTATCAATTTTAGTATTAGTCGTCGTAGCCTCTGTTGTTGCGTCAAAGTTTACCGATGAAGGCGGAAACCCTTACCCTTTCACTCGTAAGCAAACTGTTTTTACGCAAGTTGAGAGTGCTTTTTTACACCTGCTAGAACGTGCTGTAGGTGACCAGTACAAAATCGTCAGCCGTGTTAAACTGATTGATTTAATCGACTGTAAGCAAGGCTTATCTGTCAAAGCTAAACGTGCTGCAATGGCTAAAGCCAAAAACAAACAGTTAGATTACGTGCTTATCGACAAGGACAAACTTAGCATTGTTGCCGCTGTTGATTTAGTAAATAACACCAACCGCGACGGCCACAAAGCCCAACGTGACTGGTTTGTCAGTGGCGCGTTAGAAGCGGCAGGCATTCCGCATATTCGTATGAAAGTAAAATCAGGCTATCAACCAAGAGAAGTGCGTGACGCTATCATGTTTAAACTTGGTAAACCTGCAGCAGCACCGGCAAGACCTGCACGCAATCGAGTAACTAAACCAGCAGTACTATCACCATCACAAGCAAAAGCACACTCAACGGCGCTTGCAGAAATATAGTCCGTCATAATATTGGCAAAAGCAGACTTTAAGGTCTAATGCCTGTCAGTTAAGAGCTGACAGGCATTTTTTGGGGCTTTCGTTCAGGGTACCGACTGGGTCTCTTTTTCACACATCTTGGATAATGTCTTTCTCTTCGCTCTGGCAGCACAAAGGTTTCAGCCATTGCAATAAGTTTATTTATTACGCTCGGTACTTTTCCTGCTGAGGTGTGAGGCAACATCATTAACTCCTTGATGATATAGCCAGAAGCATTGCTGTAACTGAGTTGATAAGGCCATATCCCTTTCAGGCTGTAAGCCATCTTAGTCATCATATATCGTACTAAATTGTATGCGAGCAATACGCCCCATAACTCTTGTTTTACTAGCTCTGGGGTTTTGCTACGTAACGTTAATTCATTTTTGAGCAAGTACTGTTTCATTTCCCTGAACCCAAG
>NZ_VFBD01000007.1:0-52557 GCF_011319765.1 Pseudoalteromonas sp. MB47
CAGAGCGTGACATCGATAAGCCATTCATCATGCCTATCGAAGACGTATTCTCAATCCAAGGTCGTGGTACTGTTGTAACAGGCCGTGTTGAAGCTGGTATCATCAACGTGAATGACGAAGTTGAAATCGTAGGTATCAAAGAAACTACGAAGACAACTTGTACAGGTGTTGAGATGTTCCGTAAGCTTCTAGACGAAGGTCGTGCGGGTGAGAACATCGGTGCACTTCTACGTGGTACTAAGCGTGAAGACGTTGAGCGTGGTCAAGTACTAGCTAAGCCTGGTTCAATCACTCCACACACGAAGTTCACTTCAGAAGTATACGTACTTTCTAAAGATGAAGGTGGTCGTCACACTCCATTCTTCAAAGGTTACCGTCCACAGTTCTACTTCCGTACAACTGACGTAACAGGTGACGTACAGTTACCAGACGGCGTTGAAATGGTAATGCCTGGTGATAACATCAAGATGACTGTAGAACTAATCTGCCCAATCGCGATGGACGAAGGTTTACGCTTCGCTATCCGTGAAGGTGGCCGTACAGTTGGTGCTGGTGTTGTTGCAACTATCGTTGAGTAATCAACTATAGTGATGCATTAAGCATTAAGAAAAACCCGAGCTTAGTCTCGGGTTTTTTTATGGGTGAAAAAGCTATCAGCTGTCAGCTTTCAGACGTCAGATTAGAACGATGGAGTTGTTTAGTGTGGTATCTCACTCAGCATTCTGCCTGTTCATTCTTCGGGTAGGTTGGTTTGAGCGCAGCGAAACCCAACACAATCCATGTAAACCTTTTCTTTGGTAAAGCCAAACCACCATAAAACACTCCCAAGGTTACGCTTGACCTATAACCTAGAGCCTTTACCCTCGCTAACTCGCATCTAAATCCAACCCCTTGATATCTATCTTGGTTATTCATCCCTAAATTGGGAAATGATTATGAATGTTAGCTGAACTGAACTACGCTTGATTAATAACTAATAATAAATGTGTAGATTTAGGGATGATCCGTTTTTTAATAGCGCTGTTAGCACTTCTGTTCTTACCTTCAGCTTGGTCTGCATTTCATAATTACGATATTGAGGATGGATTATCGCAAAGTGTTGTGTTCGATATTGTGCAAGATCAGCAAGGTTTTATGTGGTTTTCGACGCAGGCAGGTTTAAACCGTTTTGATGGCAATAAGTTTACCGTATTCACAGCCTCTGATGAGGCAAATAGCCTAGCAAATAACTATATCTATCCATTGGCACTTGATAGCGAATCACAGCTGTTTATAGGTACGCGAAATAGTGGTGTAAACCAACTTGCATTACATAATGATCAATTTTCTGAGCCACTCTTAAAAGAGCGTCGCATCACCAGTTTATTGGTAGCGCAACAGCACGTTTATATTGGTACTTACGACGGCAGCCTGTTTCGTTACGATAAGCGAACACAGCAACTTGAAAGGTTAATAACAGACTTAAAAAAGCCTATTTATGCGCTATCAAAAATTGCCGACATCCTTTGGATTGGTACCCATGGAGCTGGGTTACTTCATTATGATCTTATTAATAAACAACAAATTAATACTATTTTTTCTGGCTTTGCTGAGCCAGTAGATATTCATGCCAGTATCTTTGCTATCAAACAGGCAGCTGATGGCAGTATTTGGTTGGCAAGTCAGGGTGGTGGCTTATACAAGATTGAGTTAAGCACTAAAACAATGACGCAGTGGCTTACCTCTAATGATGGCGGTGTTGGGCTTAGCAGTAATGAAATTCGTGATATTGAGTTTGATAGCCAAGGCCAAGTTTGGCTGGCAACGCGAGGTGGCGGGATTAATGTTTACGATCCAATTAATGCAAGCTTCACCGTTTTAGCACATGACCCATTTGATAAATATAGTCTTGCTCATAACCGGGTTTATAGTATCTACCGAGACAGTAGCGACATTATGTGGTTCGGTACTGCAAATGGGATCAGTAAGCTCGACCCAGCATCATTGCAATTTAGTAAGTTAAAAAAGCCAGCGCCACTTTCAAGTAACGATGCGTGGGCGCTATTTGAAGACTCAAAGCAACGTATTTGGTATGGCAGCTGGGGTGGCGGTATCGATATTCTTGATCAGCAATTAAATCGTTTAGAGCGCATAACCACCGAAAGTTCACCGTATTCAATCAGTAGCAATGCAATTAAAGCCATTGCCGAAGATCGTAATGGCGATATATGGATTGGCAGTTGGCAGCAAGGGATTGATGTTTTGCATACCGATGGTAGCATCAGTCACTTTCGAGCAGGTGAAGGCGAGCATGGCTTAACTGAAAACAGTATATATGCTCTTTTAGTCGATGAGAAAAATAATGTCTGGGTTGGCACGAATGGTGGAGGGCTGTTTTGCTTTGATAGGCAGCGCAGCAAATTTATTAGTTTTGCACAGCCTGTAGCGAATACACAACTTGTAATTCCAACGGCGCGGGTGACGAGTTTATATAAAAGCTCTCAAGCAGAGCTTTGGATAGGCACAGATGGTGATGGGGCTTATCATTACAACGCTGCAACCGATACTCTCACTAATTATCGCAAAGGCGACTTGGCTTTATCTGATAATACAGTGCGTGCGTTTTTAGAAATTGACCAGCAAATGTGGCTCGCAACGTCGAACGGCTTAAATATTATTGATTTGAGTAATCAGCAAGTGCATCAGTTTAATGTCGCTCAAGGCCTTCCTAATCAAGTCGTTTATGCATTGTTAAAAGACAATGAAGATTGGGTTTGGCTCAGTACCAACAACGGCCTCGCTAAAATAGATCCTGCAACCATGAGCATTAAAAGCTATAAAGCTCGACATGGTTTACAAGGTAATGAATTTAATGCCGGTGCTTATTTAAAAGCCCGTGATGGCCGCTTGATGTTTGGTGGCACACAGGGGGTGAGTGTCATTAACCCCGCTGATCTTGAAATCAATGCTATTGGTGGCCAGTTAGCGCTTACTAGTTTGCAATTTGATGATGAGGATGTGGTAAACGAAGGAGTCAGTCGTTTAGGCAGTTTATACCAAATAGAAAAAAGCCGTTCAGTGACTATTCCTGCGGGCATCAAACGGGTTCACTTTCAGATTAGTTACCTACACTACTCTGAGCCACAGACTAACCTGTACTCTTATCAGTTAGCGGGCTTTGAACAGCAATGGCGTAAAGCTACAGGGCCTTTTTTATCTGTTGATTATACTAACCTTCCTGCTGGTAAATATCAGTTGAAAGTTAATGCTAGTAGTGAAAGCGGGGCAAATGTGCTCACTCCATTACTGTTAAACATAACCGTTCTTGCTCCTTGGTGGCAAACTAGTGAGTTTTATCTGTTAGCGGCTATGCTGATTTTGGCGATGGTCTGGCTATTCACAGTGCTTTGGACTCGCAGGATACGCAAACAAAAATATTATCTGGAGCAAATTGTTAGTGAGCGTACCGACGAAATCGCAGAGCAAAAAACGCTCATCGAACAGCAAGCTGAAGCTCTGAGTGATTCACTCGAAAATAAAGTACGCTTCTTCACGCATGCATCTCATGAATTACGTACTCCTTTGAGTTTGTTGATTGCGCCGTTGCAAAAGCTAATAGCTGATGAGCGAATTACTGAAAAGCGTGAGCAGCTGAATTTGGTATTGCGAAATAGCCGGCGTTTAGAAAATTTGGTTGATAAGCTATTAACGCTGACTCGTTATGATGAGCGCCATGAAGAGATTATAAAAGTTGTGTCACTATCGGCAATTGCCAGAGAGGTCGCAGGGCAGTTTGCTGTGTTAGGTGAAAAGTCTATCGACTTTAAGGTCGATATTGAAGAAGCCGTATTTATCGAAAGCACCCGAGAAGGGGTGATCACGATTCTTACCAACCTTTTAAGCAATGCATTTAAATATACTCAGCAAGGTCAAGTCAGCTTAACTGTAAGCGTATCAGGTGAGCTTGCCAACATAGAAGTAACAGACACAGGTAAAGGTATCGCAGACGCTGAAAAAGGCAAAGTATTTGATACTTTCTACAGAGTGAGTAGTCATGCAAATGTAGAAGGTAGTGGCGTTGGCCTAGCCATCGTTAAGCGTTTGGTTGATAAGTACAAAGGCACGCTTGTGCTGGCAAGTCGCTTAGGGGAAGGAACTAGTTTTAAACTTTCATTTCAAGCAACGCAATTTGCAGCTCAAGCTTCTGCTGCAAGTATCAGTTCAAAATCAAATGAAGTGCAGAATAAAGCCAGTGTATTAATTATTGAAGACAACGATGAGTTACGCCATTACCTTAAATCTGAGTTACAACACCGCTACCAAGTTTTATTAGCGCAAGATGGCCAAGTTGGATTGCAAATAGCTTTGAGCCAAGTGCCAGATTTAATCATCACTGATTTAATGATGCCTAAAGTTGATGGCTTTACTGTGTTAGATTCATTACATAACTCGCCCGTTACATGCCATATCCCAGTAATTATTTTGACCGCAAAGGGCGATTATGAAACTCGAGTGAGTAGTTTGCAGCAACACGCGCTAGATGTGATCACTAAACCATTCGATAGAGAAGAGTTATTTTTAAAAGTAGAGAACTGGATACATTGGGTTAGCTTATATTCGCAGCAGCAAATTATGGGGTTACCTCTTAATTCTCAAGCTAAGCAATCAATTACAGTTGATCCTCGTGATAAACAGTTGCTTGAAAACTTAGGAAAATATGTTGCTGACCATTACCACCAACAAGGCTTTTCAATGGTCAACTGTGCGAAAGAGTTAGCGCTGAGTGAGCGTCAGTTACAACGCAAGTTAAAAGTCCTACTAAACATTACTCCCAGTGAATACTTACGAAATTATCGACTAACCAAAGCTGCCGAATTTATTAGGAAAGGCCAACAAATAAGCTTAGTAATAGACAGTGTGGGCTTTTCGTCACGTTCGTACTTCTCTAAATTTTTCAAAGCAAAATATGGCATGACGGCGAAAGAGTACCAATGTCATTACATGTAACATGCTGTTAATTATGAAAATGTCGTATTTGAGTACATTTTTGTCGGCATAATGCATACATGATTTCTAAATTTGTCTAATCTAGTTATATCTTCGTAGTTTAGGGGCTCTTTGTTTATCATTGACGGGCAAACATGACTGAATTCAGATTATGGTTAAGGACGACAGTGAGCCCCCATTTATCTTTACTTCCCTTGAGTTAAGGCTCTTGTCATTTGCGAGAGCCAATTTTTATTACAACTTCGCTTAAAAGATTGAAAAGTTTATGTTACAACGGCACTAACATTACTTTTTAGTTACAAACATGACTGAACTTTACCATTGGTTTGATTTAATCGGCGTAGCCGTGTTTGCTGTTTCTGGAACGCTATTAGCGTACGACAAAAAAATGGATGGCTTTGGGGTTGTTGTGTTAGCCACAGTCACTGCTATTGGCGGTGGAACTGTGCGCGATGTTATTTTAGATGTGCCCGTATTTTGGTTACATGATCAAAGCTATTTCTGGGCTATATTACTTTCTGTATTTGTTACCACTCGTTTAATCAATAAACAGCGTTCGATTTCACTTAATGCATTGCAAGTGGCAGATGCTTTTGGTTTAGCATTTTTTGCGGTGATGGGGGCGCAAAAAGCCATGCTTGCCGGTATGCCTGATACCACCGCGATTATTATGGGTGTGATCACAGGGTGTTTTGGTGGCGTTATCCGTGATGTGTTGGCTGGAAATATGCCGATGCTGTTAAAAGGTGAGCTCTATGCTATTACTTGCATCGCAGGTGGGATTGTTTACACATTAAGTATCTCACTGGGTTTAGTGACCGAAATGGCCATGGTGTTGGCTATGCTTATGACCTTATCACTGCGTTTAGCTGCAATGAAATGGCACCTTACATTACACGTTTTTAAATATCCCGACTAAGATTAGTATTAAGAATGAATGATAGGGACATCATGGATCGTGTCTTTAGCTAGAATATTTTCTCGTGCACAAGTAGGTGTGCAAGCTCCTGAAGTGATTGTAGAAGTACACTTAGGCAACGGCTTACCTGCTTTTCATATCGTTGGCTTGCCAGAAGCGTCAGTCAAAGAGTCAAAAGATAGAGTGCGTAGCGCACTCGAAAACTCACAGTTTGGCTTTCCTGACCAACGAATAACCGTCAACCTTGCGCCTGCTGATTTACCTAAAGAGGGTGGCCGTTTTGACTTGGCTATTGCAGTGGGTATCTTGGTCGCTTCTGGGCAAATAAACTGCCCCGATATTCATCGTTATGAGTTCTACGGAGAACTGGCTTTAAATGGTGAGGTAAGAGGGGTGAATGCTATTTTGCCTTCGGTGTTAGGAGCGAAAGAGCAGGGTCGCTGTTGTTTCTTACCCGCTGAAAACGACAATCTCGCAAGTCTTGTGTCGGGCGTTTCTCGAAAAGCCGTTTACTCCTTACAAGATGTTTGGAATGACTTATTAAATCAGCAACCTCTGCCACTTAATATTTGTTATCCAGAGCAGCAGTCGCAGCGTGACTCGCTACTCGATTTAAGTGATGTGAAAGGCCAACCTGGAGCCAAAAGGGTACTCGAAATTGCTGCGGCTGGTGGCCATAATTTATTGTTTCTTGGTCCTCCAGGTACTGGCAAGTCAATGCTTGCCCAGCGTATGCCAACGATTATGCCAACCATGTCGGATGATGAAGCAATTAGCACTGCCGCGTTATATTCGATAATTGGTCAATCGGTTGATTTATCGAATTGGCGTGAACGCCCCTTCAGAAACCCACATCATACTTGCTCTGCTGTTGCCCTTGTTGGTGGTTCCTCAAATCCTAAACCGGGTGAAATCTCTCTCGCTCATAATGGCGTTCTGTTTTTAGATGAGTTACCCGAATTTGAAAGAAAAGTGCTCGACTCATTGCGTGAACCAATGGAAACGGGCGTGGTGACTATATCGCGAGCGGCACGACAAATGGAATTTCCATCGCAATTCCAGCTGATCGCCGCATTAAATCCTAGCCCCACAGGAAGCCATACCGATAAGCGTGCAACGCCAGATCAAGTATTGCGGTATTTATCTCGAGTATCTGGACCATTTATCGATAGGATTGATTTACAAATTGAGCTGCCGAGACTCACCAGTAGCCAATTACAGAGCACGCAAGTAGAAGAAAGCAGTGAACAAGTAAGAGCCAGAGTTGAAAGAGCTTATGCAATTCAACTCAACCGGCAAGGCAAAGTGAATGCGCGCTTGAATAATAAAGAAATGAGCATTCATTGTGAGTTGGCAGCTGCTGAGCTGCAGTTTTTAGCAAAAGCCAGCGAAAAACTGGCGTTATCACCACGCTCTTATCATCGTGTTATTAAAGTTGCACGCACCATTAGCGACTTAAAAGCACAGCCAGCGATTACCTTAAATGAATTAAAAGAGGCGTTGAACTATCGCGCCTTTGAACGGCTAATAAGCCAATTAACGCAGTTTTAGTGAGCTTTTAAATTGATAGCATGTAGCCTTTACCGCGAACGGTTACGATACGCTTTTGGTCTTTTTCATCGCTGAGTTTTTTACGTAAGCGGCCAATAAGTACATCAACGGTACGATCGCTTGGGCTCCAGTCAGGCTGACCAATTTCTTCGGAAATTTTTTCACGTGATGTCGCTTTACCCGCATTTGCAATAAGGCAAATAAGCACCTTGTGTTCTGCTTCAGTAAGACGAGACTCTTCACCATTAGGGGTGACTAATGTGCGGTTATCTGGGTGCAGTTTAAAGTCGGCATATTCAATAAACTCTTCACTCTCATCATCTTGCTGAGAGCCTTTTATACGCTTGAAAAGAGCGCGCATTCTTAGTTCAAGTTCAAGTAAGTCAACCGGCTTGCAAATATAGTCATCGGCACCTTGTGCAAGGCCTGCAATACGGTCAGCTTGCGAGTCACGACTAGACAGCACAATAACGCCAATGTCTGTTAGTGCATTAAGCTCTTTGGCAAGCAAAAGCCCATCGCGTTTTGGTAACACAATGTCGATAACGGCTAAAGAGATTGCTTTTTTTGATGAAGCACGCGATTGTACAATGCTTAATGCATCGGCCCCCGTTGAATCTACCTCAATATTAAACTCAGTTTCTTTAAAATGATTAAGAATGCGTTTAACGAGTAGTTCGTCGTCTTCAACCAATAAAACTTGAATAGTCATTCGCTTTAATTTCACACTTGATTTGTTGTAATGTTAGCACTGTATGGCAAAGGCTGAGAAGAGTCATGATAAGGTTTATAACTATTTCTTACAATTTAATGGCTTAGCGATAGTTTAAAAGGATGAAAGCTGAGCACTCACACAGTGCCCAGCCAAGGGATTAAACTACTTTTCAGGATAAAGGTATTGCCACCATTGCGGCTGATCTTTTAAGTTTTTATCGAAATAAGCCAGCATGGTATTCCACCAGTCAAAGCGTTTATCACGAGCAAAAATTTGGTGATCTGCGCCTTTATACTCAATCAGGTCAACATCTTTACCTAATAACTTTAATGCCGTGTACATATTGTGACTTTCACCAACCGGTACGTTGGTATCCGAATCACCATGAAGGAGTAATAACGGCGTTGTTACTTTGTCAGCATGAAAAACCGGGCTGTGTTGGCTGTAAAGTGTAGGATTGTTCCACGGGAAGCTATTTTTAGATGCTTCAGCTGAGTATAAGTAACCCCACCAACCTTGGCCCCAATACGAGGTGATGTTTGAAATCCCTGCATGGGCAATCGATGCACTGAACATATCCGTTTTAGTTGCGAGTAGCATGGTCATAAAGCCACCGTAAGAGGCACCTAAATTACCCACACGTTTGCTATCTACAAAGTTATATTTATCTAAAAAGGCTTTTGTGCCGTCGATGATATCGTTGGCGGTGTATTCACCCCATGCGTTGACGTGTTTAGCCGAGAACTCTTGGCCAAAGCCTGTTGCGCCCGTAGGTTGTACAACGTAAACAACATAGCCATGCTCAGCCCATAAGTTAAACGGGTAACGGCCTGTAAAACCACGAGTTACTGGTGAAGTGCCACCATAATAATAAACCAGTGCAGGGTATTGTTTATTGCTATCTAAATCATGGGGTAAATAAACGCGACCCTTAATTTCAATGCCATCTTTATTAGTAAAGTTAAACTCTTCCAGTGAGGCTACTTGCGTATTTTTATAGCCAATTGGCTTAGAGTCCCACACTACTTTAGCGCGACCTTTACCTAAGCTTAGTTGTTTTAACTGCTGAGGTGTTGACGCTGTGGTGCCGGTAGCCAAAATGCGCGGGGTGCGTTCGTGTGAGTAGCTAACTTGCTCAACAACATCAAAACCCGTATTCACTTTATTAAAACGCTTTTTGCTTAAGTCGAATTGATAAAGTTGTACGGTATCTTGCTCGGTCACTTTAATAAGCGCATCACCGTTTTTAAGTACGTTTAACTGGCCGATAGCCGGGTTAAACTCTTTACTTAGCGCTCTTGCCTTTTTACCGTCACGGCTGAGTAAATAAAGTTGACCGTCATAGTTATTAGCAAGCATTCCTTCAGGAAGATTACGACCTAAGCCATTATTAAAATCTGGTCCGGCAGTGACATAAATTCCGTCGTCAGTATATTTGGCCTGATTAAATGTATTGTATTGACCAAGTACCGTAAGAGCCGATGTAGCTAGGTTTAGCTCAACAAGCTCTGTTGCAGGCTGTGGTGATAGCTGCATTGCTTGTGCTGAGCGGCTCATTAAAACGTGGCCGCTTTTAGCGTCAAAATCTTCAAGTGAATGGCTAAGTGGGCCTTGGCTTAAGATTTTGCTAAGACCTGTTGGTATATCGAGTAAATAGACTTGCGACGTGGTACGAGCATAAGACCAACGGTCTTGCAGGCCTTGGTAATGTTTAGTGAGCTTGCCATTGTCTGTTGGAGACTTTGACCAACTAAAAATTAAGCTGTTGTTATCAAAAAACTGAAAGCCACTTGCACCCGCGAGGTTTTTAGCAATGACGCTAAGTTGCATGTTTTTTAGGTTTAAACGCTTAAGCTCGCCATTTAATAAATACACTAAGCTTTTGCTATCTGGGCTCCAAGTTATGTTACTCGGCTGGGCTGACTCAAAGCGATAAAGTGTATTGTTTTTTGCGTCTTTAAGCTCAGTAACATATTGCGCTTGATTAGCGGTTGCATCTTCGTAATGACGTTGGCTAGTTATGAAGTAATCGCCATTTGGTGCCATTGAAATATAACTAACCGTTGGCGCATCGAATAATTGCTTAGCCGACAAACCGAGTTGTTTTTTAGCACTAAATTGCACAGCATCTAGTTCTGACTTAGCCGTAAAATCAAGCTCAACCTCATTCCAGTTGGCTACTTGCTCAGTGATGATAATAAACTGATGATCGCCTTGGCTTAAAGCTAGCTCATAGCTTTTATTTTTTTCTGTTTGCTTTTCACCATCAATAAATAGCTGCGCGTTTTCAATGCCTTTAAGTGTTAATGAGCCTTGGCTAAAACGTTCAGTTGAGGCGGTAAATTTCAGCGCCTGTAAACCACCGAGTGTTAGCGCGCTCACTTTGTCGAATGATTGCCAGTCAAGTTCATTACCAAAAACACGCATGCTATCGCTGCTGTTTTGCAAGCTTGGTAATAGGTTAGCAATAATGGCATCGCGATGATCCGTTTGATATGGCTTAAGTTGCATATCTTCGCCAAGAGGGCCAATAAATTGCACCGCTGATTTATCAATGGCAGCGGCCATCGCAGTATTGCTTAACGCACATAACGCTAATGCACTAAATGTTGTTTTTAGCTTGGCTGATTGGCTTAGCCAAGTAGTTGAAAGTGTCATAGTTTCGCCTGTTGAAGGTAATTTAAACCAATATAGCACGCTGCAAATTAGCCAAAAAGTGCTCTGCGTTAGATTGCAGTCGGGTTTGAGCTTGTGGTTTTCAATTGCTATGGTGAGCAGGTTAACTTTTTAAGAGGGCTTACAGTGACATTGTTACTTGTTTATATGTTTGTTGCCATTACGGTTTCGTTTTTGTGCTCAGTGATGGAAGCGGTACTGTTAAGTATTACGCCAAGTTATGTTGCCATGCTCAGAAAGCAACAACCACAACTGGCAAAACGTGTTGGTAAGCTTAAAGACAATATAGACCAACCGCTGGCAGCAATACTTACGTTAAATACCATAGCGCACACGGCAGGCGCAGCTGGTGTTGGCGCACAAGCTGCAGTGGTGTTTTCAGATGCTGCGGTTGGCGTTGCCTCTGCAATTATGACGCTATTGGTGTTGGTGCTTTCTGAAATTATTCCGAAAACATTAGGGGCTAATTATTGGCGAGGATTAACACCCATTGTTAGTGTAAGCCTGATTTGGTTAGTGTTTATTCTAAAACCCTTTGTGTGGTTTGCAGATATTTTAACGCGCTTTTTAGGGCGTAATTACGATGAGGCCTATTATATTCGCCAAGAAATTGAAGCCATGGCTGATATTGGTACTGAATCAGGAGCCCTTGGGCAAGATGAATCTGAAATCATTCGCAGCCTGCTGCATTTTCGTCATGCCAAACTCGATACTTTAATGACACCACGTACGGTGCTTTTTAAAGTACATAAAGATTTAACTGTAAACCAATACTTGGCGGAGCATGGTTCTTCTTCGTTTTCTAGGGTATTGGTTTATGACAAAAATGGTGATGATATTATTGGTTTTGTGCATAAAAATGACATTATGCTGGCTTATCATCGTCTAGGTGAAGACTATAAAATTAGCAAGCTCGTTAAGCCTATTTACACCGTACCAGAAACCTTGCATGTGCCGACCTTACTTGAAACCTTACTGTCTGAGCGCACGCATATTTGTTTAGTAGTTGATGAATATGGTGATGTGCAAGGTATTGTCACCCTTGAAGATTTAATTGAAGCATTAATGGGGCTCGAAATTGTTGATGAGCACGATCAATCAGCTAATATGCAAAAAGTCGCCAAACAGCGTTGGCGACAACGTTTAGCATCGAGTAATACCATCGTCAGTGACGATAAGCGTAAACCTTAGCGGCGATGTCCTGCTGCAGTTTTTACCATTTGCCGCCATGAAAGTGACCAATTTAAAAAGTCTTCTTTGGCTTTCGGGCGGCACAGCAAAAAGCCCTGCATAAGAATAAACTCTTTGTAGCGGTCGAGGTACTCGAGTTCTTCCACTCGCTCAATGCCCTCGGCTACAATAGCGAGATCTTCTTGTATCGCTATATTCACTAAGCTACTAACAATCACTTGGGAAAACTGATCGGTTTCAATATTGCTAATCAGGGTGCGATCGATCTTAATTTCGGTAAACGGTAGCGTTTTGAGTTGTTGAACATTAGTAAAGCCAGTACCAAAGTCATCGAGCGAAATACCAAAACCGCGCATTCGTAAACGGTTGAGTGTTTCGAGCTGTGCCGCACTTCTAAGTGCATACTGCTCAGTGATTTCGAGGATAATTTCACTTGGAGTTAAATTATTTAAATGTAAGATTAACGCAAGTTTATCTGGGCAGCTTAAATCCTCTAGTTGCGAGGGTGATAAATTGAAAGCGAGCTTTAAGTTTTGATCAAAGTTTTCCTTTATTTCAATAAAATCGCTAGTGGCTTTTTCAAATAATTGAAAAGTAATAAGGTTTATCAAGTCCAAATCTTCAGCAACACAAATAAAGCGTTCGGGCAAAATGATTTCTTGTTCTTGACGCGTGTTGATTCGTGCTAATACTTCAATACTTTCAACCCGGTTGTCATGTCGATTAATTTTAGGCTGATAAAACGGGATCACTTCATTGTGGCTGATAGCATGCAGTAGTAATGATTCAGAAATAGGCGCCTGAGTTCGTTCAACATGAATAGCAAAGTGTTCCAACTTTTGAAGTAGTAAGTAAACTTGATTTAATTGTACTGGCTTAGAAACATTACCAATTAAGTGAGCGTTATGCTTGCGAGCTAAGTCAGCAGCTAGGTCTATAACCTTAGGGTCCATCTCAGAAATAATGGCAATTGCACCTTGGTATTTCATGGCGCCTAAATGGCGGATAAGTTCCATGCCATCCATGTCTGGCATATTGAGATCAGTAAAAACAGCATCAAAGTATTTCGGGGCTTTTTTTATTTTTTCTAGTGCTTCCTCAGCACTTAGGCTGGTGGTGATATGAGGGACTTCGAGCTCATTCAAAATAGCATGCATGACAATTAAAATTGCTTTCGAATCATCTACGACGAGAATGTGCCTATTTGACTTAACCATATTCATTCCTTGAATGAGAATACTATTATAAAAGTAGTAGAAAAATTGCATTAAGTCATGTTTATTGATTTCTTTTTGTATAATAAATGAACAATCACTTAAGGGGTTGAAACTCGTAATTTTATCTGTGCGAAGTATAATAGCCGCACTTTTTATTCGTATTTATAAGAACTATGGTCAGACTTCAGTTGAGTCTCGCAGATGAAATCTTTATTTTGCATTTAAACGGCTCACAGTTAATTCAGCTTTTTCATCAACAACAAGCAATTGCCTTCGATAATCCAGAGCCAAAACTTTATGAGTTTGATTTTCAGGGGCAGCGTATTGGCCTTGATACCAGTAAAGTGCACGAAAAAAGCTTAGTGGTTTTTGTTAATCAGCAGCAGGTAAGTCAACTTGCTTTACCTGAGTTGCAAGAAGCCGAACCAAAACGCGGCATTATTGGTTTGCTGGCACTGGGCTTTAAATTATTCAAAAGTGCAAAAGTCGTGAAAGCTGCGTTAGCGGGTGCCTCGGTGGCTGGCTACGCTTGGCTATTTTCCATTGAATTTGCCTTAATGTTAATCGCTTGCTTGGTTGTGCATGAATACGGTCATGTGCGCGCAATGAAATATTTTGGCATTAAAACGAAAGGTATTTACCTTATTCCCTTTGTGGGTGGTTTGGCTGTTTCTGATGATAAAATTACCACGCGATGGCAAGATGTGGTGATCTCACTCATGGGGCCCGCTTTTGGCTTAATTACCTCAGTGCTAGGAGTGGTGCTTTACTACGCCACTGAAATGGAAATATTCGCCGGTGTGGCGGTACTCAGTGCACTGTTAAACCTATTTAACTTGTTACCTATTCTGCCCTTGGATGGTGGCCATGTACTTAAAAGCATTAGTTTTTCGATGCGTTCATGGATAGGCCTAAGTGTATGTTTATTAGGTGTGTTATTTGGCTTGTGGCTGAGTTACACCTTTGGCTTGATGCTACTGGTGTTTTTCTTATTTGTAGGGGCCCTTGAGATTATCTTTGAGTGGCGCGGGCGTCACTACTCACACCTCATTCCTCTTGATACTTACGGGCAAGGTTTTTCAGCAGTAATGTACGCACTGGTTGTTGCTGGTCACGTTGCGGTGATGATGCACTTTGCCAACTCAGAAAGCCCAATCTTAAGCTTACCAATGAAGATATTAGCAAGTTAATTAATATTTAAGCACTAAGTTATATTCCGCTTGGTGCTTAAATTCACGTTAGTGCATATAAATCCTTATTTAAATGACTAAGCATTAAATTTAAAAAGGATACTATTTGAGAAAGTTCCGATTTATAGAACCTAGAATTTTTAGCTAATCTTAAACCCAAGAGGAACAGTAAAAGGACTTTGCAATGAGCTTGTTCAGAAGGGAGGCGACTGTGCAGCAAAGTGAGCAGTTAATATGTGTAATCACTTTAGCACAGACATTATCTATTAAATTAAATGGAGATTGTTTTGTTCATGAAGCAATTTTTATTTAGTTTCTTTATCACTTACATCATAACCAGAGTTGCTTTTTTTACTTTTGATTTTTCTATTTCAAAAAGTAGTAGCTTGGTAGATTATTTTATCGATATATCTGCGTTTATTTTAGTGTACTTCGTTGTTTCTAAGATCGTTTGTTTTGTATTAAAAAGAGATAAAAGGAGCGAGAGCAGTAATTCTAACTTTAAGTAATAGACTATTGCTTGGGTAGAGTGAAGACCTCTTTTCGGCGCTGATTGAAGCACTACAGATTGAGGGTTTTGGTTACCTTTGATAAACAAACCGTTTTGAAGAGGGGCTCTCGCTATGAGCTTTTGCCCCTCTCTAATAGATGATGTTTATAAAGCTTTTTTAAGGATAAAAACTCAGCATTAACGATATAAACACGCCGGTGATGATAAGCTGCACAAGGCAAAAGCCCATGATGTCTTTTGCTTTTAAGCCGGCAATAGCAAGTACGGGGAGTGCCCAGAACGGCTGAATAAGGTTAGTCCAAGCATCGCCCCATGCGACAGCCATAGCAACCCGTGGCATATCCGCGCCAAGTGTTTGTGCTGCAGGAATGACAATCGGCGCTTGCACTGCCCATTGGCCGCCGCCTGATGGCACAAATATATTCACAAACCCTGCACTTAAAAAGCTCCAAAATGGCAGTGTTTCGGCTGTTGCAATGGCAATAAACCCTTCAGATATTTGTTGAGCAAGTCCCGTTTTTACCATAATCGCCATGATCCCGGCATAAAATGGAAATTGAATCACAATGCCAGCGCCACTAGGGATTGCTTGCTGTAAGCTGCTAAGTAAATTATGCGGTGTTTGATGCAGTAAAATTGCGCTAAATAAGAAAATTGCGATCACGCTATTTAAGTTTAAGCCGCCTCCGTTTAACACAAAATAATAAAATAAATAGGCAAGACCAACGGCACCTACTCCCATACCAAGCAAGCGACTATGTTCTATGACTTCGGCAGGGCGGGTGGGTGTTGCTATTTGCTGCGTTTCATCATCAAGCTTTGCGGGGTCAACATAAACACTATCTTTTTCGCTTGGCAGCATATAGCGATTTACCAACGGCATGATAATAAACAAGCCCACAACAATAGCGATATTAAATGCCGAAAAAATTGTGTTTTCGGTACCTATCACCCCAATGCTTTGCTGTGCAAAGTGGCCATCGGTTGCGATGGTCAGCGGCACTGAACCGGCTAAGCCACCATGCCAAACAATAAAACCTGAATAGGCACTGGCTACTAACAAACGGTAATCAACGCGGGTTTGTTTCGCAATTGCTTTGGCGAACAAAGCGCCAATAACTAAACCGAAGCCCCAATTTAGCCAGCTAGCCAATAATGACACGAGCGTAACGAGTATAATCGCTTTGGCAGAGCTGTTGGCGAAAGTCGCAAGCTTGTTGAGTATGCTGCGCATCACCGGGGTACTCGCTAGCATGTAGCCCGTTAGCAGCACCAGCAACATTTGCATGGCGAATTGTAGCAGGTTCCAAAAACCACCACCCCAAGCCGCGAGCACTTGCGTGGGCGTTGATGGCGTAAAGAGGCTCGCAACGATAAAGCTCAGCAAAGTGAGTAATATAACAAATACAAATGGGTCGGGTAGATAACGCTCTACTAGATTAGTGAATGGTTTAGCAACGCGATTTAGCATGGTTTTTATTGTTGTCGTCGAATCGATAGTGCCAATAAATCATGAATAACGATGATTGGCAAATTGCGACGTCGTTGCTTGAGCTTATGCCTTCAAAAACAAATGCTAAAATTAATTACTGTGAATCTTGCTCAAGCACCGCTTTTAAGCGAGCCTGAACTTCTTCGACTAGCAGTATTGGCTGGAACTTTGATAAAAACGCATTACAACCAACCTTCTCAACTAAAGCTTGATTAAAGCTACCACTCAAAGATGTGTTAAGCACGATATATAGGTTTTTCATGCGGCTGTCGTTACGAATTTCGTGTGTTAAGCGGTAGCCATCCATTGCCGGCATTTCTGCATCGGTGATCACCATGAGTAATTCTTTCTCAACATCTTTGCCTTGATCAGCCCAGCCTTTTAACATTTCGAGTGCTTCAAGTCCGTTACGAGCAGGTATGATTTCGATGCCAAGTTGCGACAAGGTATCGCTTACTTGTTTACGAGCCGTTGGCGAATCATCGGCATGAAGAATTTTGCGGCCTGCAAATTCATTCACGATACTTTTATCAAGAATGTCATTAGATATTTGTACTTCATACTCAACGATTTCGGCGAGCACTTTTTCTACATCGATAATTTCAACTAGATGTTCTTGGCCATCGCGTTTTACTTTAGTTAAGGCTGTTAGGTAGTGATTTTTACCAATTGCGGTTGGCGGTGGCATGATATCTGACCATGTCATATTAATGATCTGATCAACTTTACCAATTAAAAAGCCTTGCACAGTGCGGTTGTATTCAGTGATAACTAGGTTTGTATCTTCGATGTTTTTAGCTTCAGGCATATTAATCGCCTTGCGTAAGTCAATAACCGGAATTGATTCACCGCGTATATTGACTACCCCCGATACTTTTGGGTGCGCATGAGGGATCTTGCTAATTGGTGGCAGCTTTACTACTTCTTTAACTTTAAACACATTTAGAGCAAATAAGTGACGGCTGTGAAGGTAAAATAGCAAAAGCTCTAAGCGGTTTTCACCGACCAGTTGCGTACGCTTATCAACAGAAGCAAGAACACCTGACATATTTCACCCTAAACACCTAATACAGAGATAGTATAGTCTACTATTATTTTTCATCGACATGTATGTTCAATTTAGCGCCTGTTGCTAAATATCCTGCATTACAGTACCGTATCGATAATTTCCCCCACGATAGATTGCAAGGATCATGCACTATTTTTTTAATCGAATAGTAGTTCTTATTCGCAGCCATATTGATCAAGTAAGTTGGCAGGCTGTGGTGCTTACCACGCTTTTGCATATGCTACTAATTTGGTGGCTGCTTATGCTTGCAGGAGAGCAAGCTCTTACACCTCTTGGCACTTATTTTTATTATTATGTAGTAACTACGTCAACAGTTGGCTATGGCGACTTTAGTGCGAGCACTGAGCTTGGCCGTTGGATTGTGGCATTACTGCAAATACCTTTTGGTTTAGCATTATTTGGCGTTCTGTTAGGAAAAACAGGGCAAACAGTAACTTATTTAATTAGGCGCGCTATGACGGGTGATAAAAGCTTCGCACATATAAACAATCACATTATTATCTTTGGTTGGCATGATACACGTACTAAGAAGATGGTCGATTATATCTTGGCCGATCATAAACGTTTAGATCGTCGTATTTTATTGGCCGTTACGGAGCAAATGGAGCATCCATTTTTAGCAAACCCGATGGTTGATTTTGCACGCTTAACTAGCTTTACTGACCTAGATGAGTTGAACCGAATTGCGATTGGCCGGGCCGATAAAATTATTATTGATGGCCAAGATGATGACCAAACGTTTACAACGGCATTACGTATTAGCAAGTTGGTAAATGAACAGTGCCACATTAGTGCACACTTTACTGATGAAACGAAAATCGAAATGCTACATGAGCATTGCCACAATGTAGAATGTAGCAGTGCTAAATCAGCCGAGATATTAGTGCGTTCAATGCAAGACCCAGGTTCAAGTCGCGTGCAAGAAGAGTTACTATCGACATTGCACGGTGATACTCAATTTAGTTTACCAATTCCAAAAGGCGTGCAAGCAATGGAATTTGGCAAACTGTTTCATCACTTTAAATATAGTCACGATGCTATATTACTGGGTGTCGCACATAATTTGAGTGCAAAAAATATGGACTTAAACCCGCCGCTTGATTACGTGGTGAGTGAGGGAGATATTTTGCATTATATCGCTGCTGAACGAGTTTTGAGCGACGAAGTTGATTGGTCTGCGTTGGTATGATGATCTATGAATGAAGTTGTGTTTTTAATTATTGTACTCAGTGCCTACATTTTACCTGTGGTCATTGTGCTCAATAGTAAACGCACACAAGGCCACGAAAAGAATGCTTGGTTAATCGGCATCATCTTCTTTTCGTGGTTAGCTTTAGTAATGTACTTAACAATCATCCCTAAACACGGGCGAGTTAAAAAGCACCGTAAAGTAAAACCCAAGGGTTAACTTACCTTAAGCTTACAGCTGCTTTATCACTTCAACTGTTTTAGTTTATGGTCTATCACAGGATCATCCGGTGAAAGTTGCTGAGCCACTTGTAAGACCTTAATTGCATCGTTTGGGTGCTCATCTTGATGTTTGATTGCAACATCAATCAGCGGTTGCACATCAATCGCATCTTTTTGCTCTTGCATGTGCTCGGCTTTTTCTTCAGCTAAAATTGTGTGGGCGGTGCTTAGTAAGGCTAAACGATGTGGCGAACTCTTGTTTGCCTTATTTAGACGACGATAATAGTCTTCTTTAAAGCGTAGCGTTCTGGTTTGCTGGCGGAACTGAGCTATATCAACTTGCTGGTGGCTAATAAAGTCAACAGCAACATCTTTATAAAAGCCAAACTTATTTAAATATGTTGCATGAACACTATGGCCCATACCAAACACGCGTAAATGGGTGAGTTGTGGGTAACGTTTAGCATGAGCTCGGTCGATACGATTAGTTGGGTCGTAAATAATATAACCCTTTGCATGGCCTAAATCTAAATCGTGGTAGTCACCGTTCCAATAGAATTTTTGCGCGATGTCGGTGCTTGAACGGTCATCCCATGGTGCTTTTTCTTTGTTTTTTGTGCTAACAGGGTGAAAGAGTAAAACTTTATCAAGCTTTAATAGGTTGGCAAAGGCGCCAACGGCAAAGCCTCCTCGACTCAAACCATAACCTAACCGCTCTTTGAATCCGCCAATCAGTGGTGCTAGCTGCTCAATGAAAAACAACAGATTACGGTGCCTAAACCAGTTGCTAATGCCTAAATGTTGAAAGGCGATAATATTCACATCTTGCTTTTTCGCGAGCTTATAAGCCCAAGGCGAAAAATCATCATTGATATCATATTCTTGATAATTTGTTCCAGCAGGAGAGAAGGTAATTAGCAGGGGTTTATTGGCATCAATGATATGGTATTTTACATAAACATCGCCGAGCAAATCACCGCCAGTCATAGGAACACGGCTTTGTTGCTCATCGCGTGGGAGGTTGGTCCATTCCTCTAACCAATACAGTAATTTCATACATCCCCCTTAGTACCTCTAAAATAAAGGGGCGAAATTATAGCAAAAATAGCAGCTCATTAAAAATGGCCGCTACTTTATACGCTTAGCCCTCGCTCATTGCGATGATCTGTTGCCAGTCATGTTCGGTGACAGGCATTACTGACAATCGGCCGCCTTTTTTAAGGGCGATTTCGGTGATTGCATCATTGGCTTTAATCGCCTGCAGGCTCACTAGCTTTTTAAGGTGTGCTTGATATTGCACATCGACCACAAACCAGCGCGGGTTATCAGCGGTTGCTTTGGCGTCGTAGTAATCGCTATTTAAATCAAACTGTGTTGGGTCGGCATAAGCTTCGCGAGTTACCGTAGCGATACCTGCAACACCCACCTGTTTGCAACTTGAATGATAAATCATCACCAAGTCACCTTGCTTGATACCATCGCGCAGAAAGTTGCGGGCTTGATAATTACGCACGCCATCCCACATAGAGGTTTGCTCAGGTGCGTTTTTTAGATCATCAATTGAAAATGCATCGGGTTCGGTTTTAAAAAGCCAATAAGCCATAATGAGGTGCTCTTACAAAGATTTACTTCCAATTAGTCTATAGTATCATTAAACGCTTGTCGGGATTGAGGATAAATAAATGAGCCAAGTATTAGATGACCTACTGTCATTAATGTCGTTAGAAGAGATTGAGCAAGGCTTGTATCGCGGGCAAAGCCAAGATTTAGGATTTAGAGCGGTTTTCGGTGGCCAAGTAATGGGCCAAGCCCTATCTGCCGCAAAAGAAACATTACCACAAGGGCGTATTGTTCACTCTTTACACTCTTACTTCTTGCGTCCAGGTGATGCTGCAAAGCCGATTGTCTATGATGTAGAGAATATCCGTGATGGTAAAAGTTTTAGTACTCGCCGTGTAAAAGCAATTCAATATGGTAAGCCAATTTTTTACATGACCGCTTCTTTCCAAGGTGAAGAAGAAGGCTTATCACACCAAGCGCAGATGCCTGATGTCCCTCAGCCTGAAGAATTAAAGTCATCGCTTGAATTTTACCAAGCAAATGCAGAGCTTATTCCCGAACCAATTCGGAATAAGTTCATTCGTGAAGTGCCTATTGAAATGCGCCCTGTGACTTTTCATAACCCATTCAAACCACAAGTGATGGAGCCAGTTAAGCATATTTGGTTTAAAGCTAATGGTGAGATGCCTGACGATCAGCGTATTCATAATTACTTACTTGCGTACGCATCTGACTTTGAATTTTTACCGACTGCATTACAGCCGCACGGCGTATCGTTTATGCAGCCGAATATGCAGGTTGCGACGATTGACCATGCAATGTGGTTCCACCGCCCGTTTAGACTAGACGATTGGATTTTATATTCGATTGATAGCCCAAGTGCGAGCTCTGGTCGTGGTTTGGTGCGAGGTCAGTTCTTTGACCGCCAAGGCAATTTGGTTGCCTCAACGATCCAAGAAGGGGTTATGCGTCAGCGTTAATCTTTTGTGTGCTGAGCTTGGCTTTGCACTATATCGTCAATTGACTGCCAGACCCGTGCTGGCAGCAATGCTTTAAGATATAAATACACTTCACATAGCTCATTGCTACCCGTTAAGCCTTGCTCTGTTTCGGTAATTAGCTTTTGCTCTCGCAAGCTTGAAATAAAACCAATAAGTACTTTTTTGTCGAAGAACTCAGGAGTTTTAATGCCATGCAAGGTGCCCAAGCGCTCTGCTAATACTTGGCTTTCGTGTTCAAGTTCTTCACGCTCAATACCACTGCTAGTTTGAATAAAGCCAACCACGATAGCGTAGCGTTGTAATGTTAAGCTTAAGGCACGACCTAGCATTTCGAGTTTCGCTAAGCAGTCATTGCTGTTAGTGATCTTGATATTATCGCCATCAATTTCAATCAGGTCCTGATCAACGAAGCTTGCAAGTACGCGCGTAATGTAGTTTTCATCTAACTCATGCAAGAACCACTCTTTGGCAAATAGCGGGTAAAAACGTGCAATTAAGGCTTGGCAATCTGCCATGGTAGTTTGATGTGCTTTGAATAAATGCAGCGCCAATAAGCTCGGTACTGCAAACAAGTGCAACACGTTATTACGGTAGTAGTTGAACAGTGTTTTTTCTTTATCGTTAATAGCGATAATTTCGCCAAACTCGTCACTGATCACATCAAACTTATTAAGTTTAAGGGCATGCTCTAGTAGCTGCTCGGCGCTTTCGTCTGGTGTGGTCACCTTTTCACTGTAGCTGGCGCTACTCTGTAAATGTAGATAAAACTCAAGCTGAGCAATCAGCTTAGGTTTACTTAATGCGTGTTTATCATTTACCAGTAATATCATCGCAAGTAGATTCACCGCATTGAGTGCAGCGGCGCTATTAATATTAACCATGACTTTATCAGCAAGGTTGGCAACCTGGGGACCAAGCCATTGTGGCTTTTGCACGTCGGTTGGGTGAATAGACTCGCGCCAGTCAGGTTGTTGGTCATTGAGGTATTGGTTTATCGAAATAGGGTCGCCAAAGTTTAAATAACCACGACCATAGTTTTTCAGGTTTTTAATCGCCTTAAAAATCCCTAATACCGACTCACCTTTTTTATCGTTACCGGCAAGCTCTTTTAAGTAGGTATTAATTTCCATTACGTGCTCATAGCCAATGTATACAGGCACAATTGAAATAGGGCGATCAATGCCACGTAACATGGCTTGTAATGTCATGGCGAGCATACCTGTTTTTGGCGGTAGCAAGCGACCAGTTCGGCTACGACCACCTTCAGTGTAAAACTTTACTGAATAGCCTTTGATAAATAACTGGCTCAGGTACTCTTTAAATACAGCTGAATATAACTTATTGCCCGCGAATGAGCGGCGAATAAAGAAAGCACCACTGCGACGGAAAATCCCCCCTGCTGGGAAGAAGTTTAAGTTGATACCCGCAGCGATATGAGGCGGAACTAAGCCTAAATGGTAAATAGAATAGGTCAGTAATAAGTAATCCATATGCGAGCGGTGGCATGGCATATAAATAATCTCGTGGCCTTTATCTGTGAGCTCATGCACTTGTTCTGAAAACTTAATATCAATCCCGTTATAAAGCTTATTCCACAGCCACGTTAAAATACGGTCTGCAACACGAATGGTGGCATCGCTATAATTGGCGGCAATCTCATCAAGTAGCTTCAGCGCATTTTGGCGCGCTTGCTCTTGACTGATGTTTTTTTCTTTCGCTTCTATTTGAATTGCTTTTTTTATTGTTGGTGAGGCAAGTAGCGAATTAAATAACTGCTCACGTGATGGCATTTTCGGGCCTGTCGCTGCCAATTTTTGGCGACGAAAGTGCACGCGGGCTACACGTAAAAGCTTATGAGGTAGTTCATCAACATCGGCTTTTTCATTCACCAATAACGATAAGTCGAGCGGTTGGCTAAAACGGATAAAGTTATCGCGCCCTGAGAATAGCAACACAAAGAATTTACGAAACCAGCTGGGTGTTAATGAATGAGACACCAAAGTACCTAAACCTGGCTTTTCTTTGCCTGGGTTGCGGCCCCATAAAATAGTCACCGGGATCACTTGGACGTTTTTCTCACCTGATTGCATCAGGTGGTCAATAATTTGTTTGCCTTGCTGCAGGGCATTGCTTGGTTTGCTTTTGTTACCAAATAGCGGTGGTGGGTTTTGAATACCGATAAAGCGATTAAGTTCTGCATTACCTAATAACTGCTCTTCGGTCGGGTTAGGTAAGCCGTATTTTTTACATACCCTTGCCAGTGCTGCTAAATCAGAGCGTGCATTTAGCCTAACAATATAAAAAGTAGGGTTGGCTGGGTTTAGATTGTATTGTTCAATCGGATTCTCTGGCAGCACCTTACTTTTTACAAACAAGCGGTTCATACCGGCAGAAATGAAATTTAAACAACGATTAATGATACGCATCAACTCACCAAAGTTATTAGTAGATATTAAATAGACCGAGTCTGGTCAAAAATAAGCGGCATAGAATAACAATTATTAACTGGACTGACCATTTAAAAGCGATTTTCTAGCCTCTTTACTCGCACAAGTATAATTTAAAGACGCTAATGTTATTGATAAAGTTCGAAAATTAAACAAAATTTAATTTAGACCTTTGAGATTTTCAAAATAGTTGTTGCATTTATCACCAATCTATCTATAATACGCAGGCTTTCAAAATTCCCTCGGGAACTTGGAAGGAAAGATTAAGCTTGGATTTCAAGCTAATAAACAGGAATTCCGATTTGGAATTCATCGTAGATATAAGAAAGCAGCCGACATCTTAGTTATTAAGATTGTTTCGGTCGTTTTTTTATGCTCTTTTTAAATGCTCTTTATATTGAGGTTTAAGAATGTCAAATCAACGCATTCGTATTCGCCTAAAAGCTTTTGACCACCGTTTGATTGACCAATCAACGGCGGAAATCGTGGAAACTGCGAAACGCACTGGCGCTCAAGTACGTGGTCCAATCCCACTACCTACACGCTTTGAACGTTTTACTGTACTAACTTCACCGCACGTTAACAAAGACGCGCGTGATCAGTACGAAATCCGCACCCATAAACGTCTGATCGACATCGTAGAACCAACTGACAAGACTGTTGACGCTCTTATGCGTTTAGATCTTGCTGCTGGTGTTGATGTTCAAATCAGCCTGGGTTAATCGGAAGATTAGAGAGGTTTTAGGAAAATGGCATTAGGTCTAGTCGGTCGTAAAGTGGGTATGACACGTATCTTCACTGAAGATGGTGTATCTATCCCTGTGACAGTTATCGAAGCGACACCTAACCGCATTGCTCAGATCAAATCTGAAGCAACTGACGGTTATAACGCGCTTCAAGTAACCGCAGGCACTAAAAAAGCAAGCCGTGTAAACAAAGCAGCAGCGGGTCACTTCGCTAAAGCTGGTGTTGAAGCGGGTCGCGGTCTGTGGGAATTCCGCCTAAATGGTGGTGAAGGCGATTTTGAAGTAGGCGCTGAGCTTACTGTTGAGTTATTCAACGAAATCAACAAAGTTGACGTAACCGGTACTTCTAAAGGTAAAGGTTTCCAAGGTGGTGTTAAGCGCTGGAACTTCAGCATGCAAGACGCTACTCACGGTAACTCTCTATCTCACCGTGCTCCTGGTTCAATCGGTCAAAACCAATCACCTGGTAAGGTGTTTAAAGGTAAGAAAATGGCCGGTCACATGGGTGCTGAGCGTGTAACGACTCAAAACTTAGAACTAGTTCGCGTTGACGCTGAGCGTAACTTGCTTTTAGTTAAAGGTGCAGTACCTGGCGCTATCGGCGGTGACGTTATCGTTAAACCAGCTGTTAAAGCATAAGTCCTGGAGATTTAGTGATGGAATTAGCAATTAAAGACGCTTCTGGCGCTCTTGAAGTTTCTGAAGCTACTTTTGGACGTGAGTTTAACGAAGCATTAGTACACCAAGTAGTTGTTGCTTACGCAGCAGGTGCTCGTCAAGGTACTCGTGCTCAGAAGACACGTTCTGAAGTAAGCGGTGGTGGTAAAAAACCATGGTCTCAAAAAGGTACTGGCCGTGCACGTGCTGGTACAATTCGTAGCCCAATTTGGCGTTCAGGTGGCGTTAGCTTCGCAGCTAAACCACAAGATCACAGCCAAAAAGTAAACCGTAAAATGTACCGCGGTGCGATCAAAAGCATCTTATCTGAATTAGTTCGTCAAGAGCGTTTAATCGTTGTTGAACAGTTTGGTCTTGAAGCACCAAAAACTAAAGAACTAGTTGCTAAGCTTAAAGAACTTGAGCTTAAAGATGTTCTAATCGTGACTGAAGAAGTAGATGAGAATCTTTTCTTATCGGCACGTAACCTATACAAGGTTGACACGCGTGATGTAGCTGGTATCGATCCTGTAAGCCTAATCGCTTTCGATAAGGTACTTATTACAGCTGCTGCTGTTAAGCAACTTGAGGAGGCGCTAGCATGATCCGTGAAGAACGTCTTTTAAAAGTGATCCTTGCTCCACACATCTCTGAGAAAAGCACTATCGCTGCTGAAGAGAACAACACGATTGTTTTCAAAGTAGCTTCTGATGCAACTAAAGCTGAAATCAAAGCTGCAGCAGAAAAGCTTTTTGAAGTAGAAGTAACTGGTGTTCGCACACTAAACGTTAAGGGTAAAACAAAACGTACTGGCATGCGTTTCGGTCGTCGTTCAGACTGGAAGAAAGCTTACGTTACTCTTAAAGAAGGTAGCGAGCTAGACTTTGTCGGCGGCGCCGAGTAATAAGGGGAGTTAGAATTATGGCACTTCAAAAGTGTAAACCAACTTCTGCGGGTCGTCGTCACCTGGTTAAAGTGGTTAACCCAGATCTACATAAGGGTAAACCTTACGCACCACTACTAGAGAAAAACTCTAAGTCTGGTGGTCGTAATAACAAAGGTCGTATCACGGTTCGTCACATCGGTGGTGGTCATAAGCATCATTACCGTGTAATCGACTTTAAACGCACTAAAGATGGCATTCCAGCTGTTGTTGAGCGTCTAGAGTATGATCCAAACCGTAGCGCAAACATCGCTCTTGTATTATATGCAGACGGTGAGCGTCGTTACATTATTGCACCTAAAGGCTTAAAAGCTGGTGATTCAATCCAATCTGGTATTGATGCACCAATCAAGGCTGGTAACACGTTACCAATGCGTAACATGCCTGTAGGTTCGACTGTTCACAACGTAGAATTAAAACCAGGTAAAGGCGCGCAAATCGCACGTTCTGCTGGTGCATACGTTCAAATCCTTGCTCGTGAAGGTCAATACGTAACTCTACGTCTTCGTTCTGGCGAAGTTCGTAAAGTTCCAGCTGACTGTCGCGCAACACTTGGTGAAGTAGGTAATGCTGAGCATATGCTTCGTTCACTAGGTAAAGCTGGTGCAAATCGCTGGCGTGGTATCCGTCCGACAGTTCGTGGTGTTGCCATGAACCCGGTAGATCACCCGCACGGTGGTGGTGAAGGTCGTACATCTGGTGGTCGTCATCCTGTGTCTCCATGGGGTAAACCGACTAAAGGTGCTAAGACACGTAAGAACAAGCGTACAGATAAATTTATCGTACGTCGTCGTACTAAATAATAGTTGAGGAATAGCCATGCCACGTTCTCTCAAGAAAGGTCCTTTTATTGACCTACACTTGCTGAAGAAGGTAGAGAAAGCGTTGGAAAGCGGTGACAAGAAGCCAATTAAAACTTGGAGCCGTCGTTCAATGAT
Organism: Pseudoalteromonas sp. MB47; assembly: GCF_011319765.1. Classification (NCBI taxonomy): domain Bacteria; kingdom Pseudomonadati; phylum Pseudomonadota; class Gammaproteobacteria; order Alteromonadales; family Pseudoalteromonadaceae; genus Pseudoalteromonas; species Pseudoalteromonas sp. MB47. Next base: position 27,220 of record NZ_VFBD01000007.1, read on the forward strand.
CATACCTAACATGATCGGATTGACCATCGCTGTCCATAATGGTCGTCAGCACGTTCCTGTGTTCATCACAGACGAAATGATCGGTCACAAACTAGGTGAATTTGCACCAACTCGTACTTACCGCGGTCACGCTGCGGATAAGAAAGCGAAGAAACGTTAAGAGGGGAATGATAAATGCAAGCATTAGCTAAACATAAATTCGCCTCTGGTTCGGCGCAAAAAGCACGTCTAGTTGCAGATCAGATCCGCGGACTTCCGGTTGATCGCGCTCTAGAAATCCTGGCGTACAGCCCTAAAAAAGCGGCTGTATTAGTTAAGAAAGTACTTGAGTCTGCTATTGCTAACGCAGAGCATAACGAAGGTGCTGACATTGATGAGCTTCGTGTAACTACGATCTTTGTGGACGATGGTCCTACAATGAAGCGTATTATGCCACGTGCTAAAGGACGCGCTGACCGCATCCTTAAGCGTACAAGCCACATCACTGTTGTGGTTTCAGATAGCTAGGAGTATAAGTAATGGGACAAAAAGTTCATCCTACTGGTATTCGCCTAGGTATCTCTAAACCTTGGGTTTCTACCTGGTACGCGAATTCAAAAGATTTCTCTGATCAGCTTTTTGGCGATCACAAAGTACGTGCATTCCTTACTAAGGAATTAAAAGCGGCTTCTGTGTCTAAAATCGTTATCGAGCGTCCAGCTAAATCTATCCGTGTAACAATTCACACAGCTCGTCCTGGTGTTGTTATCGGTAAAAAAGGCGAAGACGTTGAAAAACTACGTCAAGCAGTAACTAAGATTGCAGGTGTTCCGGCTCAGATTAATATCGCTGAAGTTCGTAAGCCTGAACTTGATGCACAACTAGTAGCTGACGGTATTGCGTCACAGCTAGAGCGTCGTGTTATGTTCCGTCGCGCTATGAAGCGTTCGGTACAAAATGCAATGCGCATTGGTGCAAAGGGTATCAAAGTTGAAGTTAGCGGTCGTCTTGGCGGTGCTGAGATCGCACGTTCAGAATGGTATCGTGAAGGTCGTGTACCTCTACATACTCTTCGTGCTGATATCGACTACGCAACTTCTGAAGCCTTAACCACTTATGGTATCATTGGTGTTAAAGTTTGGATCTTCAAAGGCGAAGTTATTGGTGGTTTACCACTAGTACAAGAGCAAGAGAAGCCAGCTAAACGCGCGCCAAAGAAAGCCAAAAAAAGTGCTAAGTAGAGGTAGCGAGTAATGTTACAGCCAAAACGTACAAAATTCCGTAAAATGCACAAAGGCCGCAACCGCGGTTTAGCGCAAAACGGTAACAAAGTAAGCTTCGGTACTTTCGGTTTGAAAGCTACTGGCCGTGGCCGTATGACTGCTCGTCAAATCGAAGCAGCTCGTCGTGCTATGACACGTCACGTAAAGCGTCAAGGTAAAATCTGGATTCGTGTATTCCCAGATAAGCCAATTACGAACAAACCATTAGAAGTTCGTATGGGTAAAGGTAAAGGTTCTGTTGAATATTGGGTTGCTGAAATTCAACCTGGTAAAGTACTTTACGAAATGGAAGGTGTTTCTGAAGAGCTTGCTCGTGAAGCATTTAACCTTGCAGCGCGTAAATTACCATTCACAACAACTTTCGTAACTCGGACGGTGATGTAATGAAAGCTAGCGAACTAAAAGACAAAAGCGTAGAAGAGCTAAATGCTGAACTTCTAGGACTTCTTCGTGAGCAGTTCAACCTGCGCATGCAAGCAAGCACTGGTCAGTTAGCTCAGACACACACGCTAAGAACAGTACGTCGCGATATCGCGCGTGTAAAAACAGTTATTAACCAGAAGGCAGGTCAATAATGAGCGATAAAATCCGTACTCTTCAAGGCCGTGTAATCAGCGACAAGATGGATAAATCTTTCACTGTTGCTATCGCACGTTACGTGAAGCATCCAGTATATGGAAAATTCATCAAACGTACGACTAAACTACACGTACATGACGAAAACAACACAGCTCAAACTGGTGACGTAGTTACTATTTCTGAGTGCGCTCCTATTTCTAAGACTAAGTCTTGGACTTTAGTAGACGTTGTTGAGCGTCCAAAGAAAGCTTAATTTTTAATTAAGTTTCCTTACTAAAAAGCCCCGGCATCTGCTGGGGCTTTTTGTTTTTAAAATACCGCTTACCGCCATTTTCTGATGAACTATTTCACTCATCTGACACTCTTAAAAATAAAAATGAGGCGCTTGGGTGTTAAAAGGGAATTACAAAGCATGGATCATCTCGATATCGCTACATACTGTGCTTTTGTTGTTACTAGCTCGATATGGAAAGTCTGTGAAACTTCCCGCCGTCGCAGAACCGCCCAAGGTAATCAACGCGTATGTGAGTGTCGATTTAACAAAGCTACCAAGTATGCAGAAGACTCAAGACAAACCTTTATCGGATCAGCCGCCAGAAACAGTTGATGAAGCGAAGGCTTTGCCGCTAAGAAAGGAAACCCCTCATAGCAGTCCTAAGCAGAAAAGCGATGATAGGGTTGTTGAATACTCAGTTAGTGAATCCCAAGAAGTGACAACTGAGGTCGAAAAGCCTGATCAGGCACCTGAACACTCAAAAACAACCGAAGTACCCTTTAAAAAGCTCAACCCGTATGCGCCAATTCCAGAGCTTAAGTTTGAAAATGACTCTTCTAATGCATCGCTATTTGGTCAGGTGAACGCCGCAAATAATAATTCGTCTGTAGGCAGGATTTCTGTACCTGTGCAATTAACAGTATCAGATAAGGCAAAAGTCGTTTGGCAGAGTGGTGATGGCAGCAAGCGCATCGAGGTGCTAAATGGTATGTGTTATGGCATCGATTTTAATTCGGTGTTTGGTAAATCTGGAGTGCCAAGCGGTTCGCCCAGACCTTGTGAAGACAAGGATGCTAGATTATTTAAAGAAATAATGAATAAGTGGAGTAAAAACTAATAAAAAAACACTTTACCTCAACCTAACTTGAGCTTTTAAAGTGGCGTTTTTAAAAGGGCGCTACAATGAATCCATTAGAAAACTATCTATTAAGTTTGCAGATTAATACTTATAAAACTTCAATTTATCAAGTTATTGAAATACAAACGCGTATTTGGCAATCACTCCAATCAGGCTCTAGCTATGCACTGGCCATGCTGGAGGTATTAGAAGTAGTAAACCATTCAAAACAACAGCAGCATCAAGCACTGTTAAAGCAGGTGTTACAGTTTCTTGGCTATAGTGCCCAATCTCAAGTCGGTAATAATTTACTTGTTGCGCATAAGCGCTTTTCACATTCGTTAGAATTATTATGAGCTGTCATTATTAGGTCACAAAGGTGGGGTGAAATAATACTGTTTTAAGGATTGAAACGGAGTTTCTGCATCATGCATGAGCAGCCACAGATAATTATTATAGGTAATGGCCCAATAAATACCGAGCTTGCTGAGCAGGTCGATAATTGTCCATCTGTTGTGCGTTTTAATCGCTGTGCAGCAATGCCTGCGCACCTAGGTAAGCGTTGCACAGATCTATGGTTATTGGGGCGAGGGAGGCAGGCGCAAAGTTTACTTGAAGAGCCACTTGTTATGCCGCTTGAAGGACTTAACAAGATTATGGTCACTGATCCTGCGCCAAACTTATTCATGCAGCAACTATTCAAACTGATCCGTCGTCATGGCCGACTTGATCATGGTGACGCTTTGTTTAAGCACTATGGCACAGGCTTGCAGCAAGAAAGGTTAACCCAGCAATTTCGCCAATCAGTCCTTGAGTATCTATTAACGTTAGGGCCAACAATACATAAGCCATATTGCCCAAGTTCAGGAACTTTAGCGATTGTTCACTACCTTAAATTGTTTTCAAAAGTGCATATAGCAGGTTTTGGTTTTCAGGGCTGGAAGCGTCATCCGTGGCATTTAGAAAAACGCTATGTATCAGAGTTAATTCACGAAAACAAAGTCATTATGCTTGACTGAAAAAAGGCACTTAGCCGAAACTAAGCGCCTTGGCTTAACGAAGTTACCAAATCATTTCTACAAATTCTGGGTGATCCACAAATGGGTTGCGGTTACCTTGATGTTCATAAGCGGCTTGGTTACGGTCAAGCTCTAATTGGCTAACGGGATCCTCGTTATGCCACTTTAATAACATAGTAACGACCCAGCTCTCAAAGACCTGATTAGATGAACCATTCAGTACAGCGTTACTGTAGGTTGTGTTGTTTTGCCATGAGCCAATCACGTTTTCATAGCGTGTTGCCATATAGAAGTACGCTCTTGCAAAGTCACCTTTAAATTCATCAATTGGTTCAAAAACCGTTCCTGAGTAATTTAATGAGCTGGCTGCACTACCTACTTTGCTGCCGTTACTAGAGGTATAGTTTGCACTAGCTACTTCACCAAATGGGTAGTTACTGCGTTTTGAATTGACATAACCGTCAGTGGCAAAAATATGATGTACGTCTGAATTCATTGGCTCAATTGTTCCACCAAACCAACTTTTCGGGAAAGAATGCTCACGGTTGTAGCAGTCTGCTTCGCTGTTGTATGTCCCACATTGGTCGCTCACAGCAACATAGTTGTAGCTGTCTTGGCCTGCAGGGTTTTCTGAATAACGATCTAAAATAGAGTTGTCGTTTTCAAAATACTTATCGCGTGAAGCAACATCGTAAAAGCTCCAAATCGCAGAATAGCCTTGTGAGTTGTGATCTTTAATGATGTTGTATAACTCTGTTTTTAGTGCATAACCACTAAGGCCTTGCGTTGTAACATAGTATCCCGATGGCTCTGTTGGGGTTGTACCACCACCGTCACCGCCGCCTGAGCTATCGCCTAGGCTAAACGGCGTTGCTTCTGAGCTTTGGAAGCTTGCACCACTGGCAAGTACTGTTTGACCTAATGAAAGGCTGTAACTGCCATTGCCGAATGAGCAGCATATGCCATCACCATAACTATCAAAAATAGTAAAGCTATAGTCACCATCCGTTAAACATGCTTGCTCACTGTACTGAGTATTTGCTGCATAGCTGCCGCCTGATGCTACTGCACTACCTTGGCTATTGGTGATTTGCCAGCTGGTTTCTTCTCCATAGTTATCGGTAGTGAGGGTTAAAGACACTTGGTTATAGGCGCAGCTGCCCGAAGGTGGTGGGGTTGCGCCAGTGCTTGGTGCAAAGTTATCTACATAAACTACTTCGCTGCCATCAAAACCAGTTACGTCGTAAAAGCGCAGGCCAACATTAATTGATGTGGTAGCAGAGGCTGTGTACTGATAACTGATTTGTTGCCATTGATTAGTTAATGCTGAATTAGAATAGCCTTGATAGCCATCAACCACTAAGCGAGCTTTTACGCCGCCTTCTGTATGGTAAACCCAAGCTGAAAACTCATAAGTTTCACCCGCCACTACATCAACTAGCTGCTGTAAATCGGTATTACTTTGCGTGCCAGTATTAACCACGACTTGCGCTGAGTAACTACCTGAGTAAACCACATTACTATTAGCGCTAAGGCTAATACCGCTATCTATGGTGCTCCAGCTTGCAGGGGTGTTTGCTGACCAGCTTTCGAAGCTGGCGTTATTAACATTTGCCAATGCTGAACTCGCTAGGCACAGCAAGCCACTGGCTAGCATATATTTTTTACATGTCCCGTGTGACATTGTATTTTCCTTTTCATATTTTTTAATAGTTATTGCTGTTCTTAAAATGAACACAGCGAGTATAGGCTAATTGTCTTATGTTGCAATAATGTTAATTAACAAAAGTTTCTTATTTGGGAATTTTTGCTTTTAACATGTTTTTTTTGGATAAATACTAAATTAATAACTAAATGGAATATCAAAGCAGATTCTATTCTTTTTTAATCGCCTCAGACCTCGTTATTCTTCACGCTCAGATAAACCTTTAAAGCGTTTTTATTAGGTCTTTAAAGTCGAAAAAATTGTTCGCGAAATGACAGTAGCAAGTTCGTTTCGCAGTTAACTTTTCAGGGTTACGAGGAATAAATTCATGTTGTTAAGTCAACTAAATGCAGCGGCGAGCCCGCTATCGCAAGAGCAAGTACAAAAGCTGCAAGGCTTAGTGGCTGAACTTAATCCAATTCAGCAAGCGTGGGTAAGTGGTTACTTAGCTGCAAATGCCAACGCAGGTGCATTAACCGGTGGTGTTGCAGCCGCTCCAGCTGCAGGTGATGCACAGCCGCTAACTATTTTATACGGCTCTCAAACGGGTAACGCAAAAGGCGTGGCAAGTAAGTTAAAAGAGCAAGCAGAGTCGCGCGGTCTAACGGTTAAGTTAGTAAACATGGCTGACTACAAACCAACTGCCCTGAAAAAAGAAAAGTTCATCACGGTTGTTGTTTCAACTTACGGTGAGGGTGAACCACCAGAAGACGCTGAAAGTCTGCATGAATTCTTAACGACTAAAAAAGCACCAAAACTAGATGGTGTTAAAGTGGCTGTGATCGGCTTAGGTGATTCAAGCTACGAGTTCTTCTGCCAAACAGCAAAAGATTTTGAAGAGCGTTTTAACAAGCTTGGCGCAGAAACTATTTTCCAGCGTGCTGACTTAGATGTTGATTACGATGATGAAGCTGCTAAGTGGATTGACGGTGCACTTGATGCGTTTGAACCTGATCTTAAAGCGCAGCAGCAAGCAAGTGGTGGTCAAGTTGTGGCGATGCCATTTGGTGCCGCGGCACCAGCAGAAAGCCAATACACCAAGCAAAACCCATTTGCTGCAGAGCTAAGCGTTGTGCAAAAAATTACCGGTCGTGATTCAACCAAAGATGTGCGTCATGTTGAAATTTCATTAGAAGGTTCAGACATCACCTATACACCGGGTGATTCGCTAGGCGTTTACTTCTTAAATGACGAAGCGCTTGTTGATGAAGTACTTACGCTTACACAAATCGATGCATCTAGTACGGTTAAACTCGGCGACGAAGAACTAAGTATTCGTGATGCATTAATCGAAAAATTAGAATTAACTCAGTCATACCCTGGCTTTGTTGAAAAATATGCAACAGCAACGGGCAACCCTGATTTATTAAAGTTAGTTGAAGATAAAGCGGCAATGCGTGAGTACATTGAGCCTCGCCAAATCTTCGATATTATTCGTCAAAACCCAGCTCAGCTTGAAGCACAAACCTTAGTAGACTGCTTACGTAAACTACAAGCACGTTTATATTCGATTGCATCTAGCCAAGCAGAAGTTGAAGAAGAAGTTCACTTAACGGTGGGTCTGGTTGAGTTTGATGCATTCGGCAGCGAGCACTTAGGTGGTTGTTCTGGCTATTTAGCACGTCGTGCTGAGGAAGGCTGCAAAGTAAAAGTATTCAGCGAGCATAACGATAACTTCCGTTTACCGGCTAACGATGAAACGCCAATTATCATGGTAGGTCCGGGTACGGGTATTGCACCTTTCCGTGCGTTTTTACAAGAGCGTGATGCCCGTGAAGCAAGCGGTAAAAACTGGTTATTCTTTGGTAACCCACACTTTACCCAAGACTTTTTATATCAAGTAGAAATTCAAGGTTACTTGAAGTCAGGTTTACTGACTAAAGTGGATGTGGCGTTTAGCCGTGACCAAGCGGAAAAAGTATATGTTCAAGACAAACTTCGTAAAAACAGCCAAGAAGTATTTGCTTGGTTAGAAGCGGGTGCTCATTTCTATATCTGTGGTGATGCAAACCGTATGGCGAAAGATGTTCATCAGGCGCTTGTAGACATTATCAAAGAAAATAGCGGCAAAGATGATGAACAAGCTGAGCAATATTTAAAAGATTTACGTAGCGCAAATCGCTATCAGAAAGACGTGTACTAATCACGTTAAAGCTAACAGCCGTCACTGTAACAAATTTAGGAAATACCATGAGCGAACAAGACAAAAACGTAAAGCTTTCTGATAACGAGCGTTTGAAAAGAGAAAGTAACTTTTTACGTGGCACCATTGAGCAAGACTTAAAAGACGAGATCACCGGTGGTTTCACTGCTGATAACTTCCAACTGATCCGTTTCCACGGCATGTACCAGCAAGATGACCGTGATATTCGCCCTGAGCGCGCTAAACAAAAATTAGAGCCGTTACATAACGTAATGTTACGTGCTCGTATGCCTGGCGGTATCATCAAGCCAGAGCAATGGTTAGCGATTGATAAGTTTGCTGAAGAGAAAACCAGCTATGGCAGTATTCGTTTAACCACGCGTCAAACGTTCCAGTTCCATGGTGTACTTAAGCCAAATATTAAAGGCATGCATCAAATGCTCAATAGCGTGGGCATTGACTCAATTGCAACGGCGGGCGATGTAAACCGAAACGTATTATGTACAACGAACCCAGTTGAATCTGAGCTTCACCAAGAAGCGTACGAGTGGGCAGCGAAGATCTCTGAGCACCTATTACCAAAAACCAAAGCATACGCTGAAATTTGGCTAAATGGTGAAAAGAGTGAAACCACTGAAGAGCCAATTTTAGGTTCAACTTACTTACCGCGTAAGTTTAAAACCACAGTGACAATTCCACCGAACAATGAAGTGGATGTGCATGCGAACGACTTAAACTTCGTGGCAATTGCAGAAAACGGCAAGTTAGTTGGTTTTAACGTGTTAGTGGGTGGTGGTCTTGCGATGACTCACGGTGATACAGCAACGTATCCTCGTAAAGCAGATGACTTTGGTTTCATTCCACTTGAGCACACGTTAAAAATTGCTGAGCACGTGGTGTCTGTACAGCGTGATTGGGGTAACCGCTCAAATCGTAAAAATGCGAAAACTAAATACACACTAGACCGTGTAGGTTCTGATGTATTTAAAGCTGAAGTTGAAAAACGTGCCGGTGTTCAATTTCAGCAGAGCCGCCCGTATGAGTTCACTCACCGTGGTGACCGTATCGGTTGGGTTGAAGGTATTGATGGTAAGCACCACTTAACGCTGTTTATCCAAAGTGGCCGTATTTTAGATTACCCAAACCAACCACTTAAAACAGGCTGTCGTAAAATTGCTGAAATTCACCAAGGTGATTTCCGCATGACTGCAAACCAAAACTTGATCATCGCAGGTGTTCCGGCTGATCAAAAAGCGGTAATCGAAGAAATTGCTCGCAACCATGGCTTAATTGATGACAGCCATACAGAGCAGCGTAAAAACTCAATGGCGTGTGTGGCATTACCAACCTGTCCGCTAGCGATGGCTGAGGCAGAGCGTTATTTACCAAGCTTAATTGAGAAAACAGAAGCGCTATTAGCTAAGCACGGCATTAGCGATGACAACATCATTATGCGTGTCGTGGGTTGTCCGAATGGCTGTGGCCGCGCCATGTTGGCAGAAGCGGGTCTGGTTGGTAAAGGTCCGGGTAAATACAACGTGTACTTAGGCGGTAACCGCGAAGGCACGCGTATTCCAAAATTGTATTTAGAAAATGTCGGCGAAGACGTATACCTAGACGCATTCGATAAGCTAATTGGCCAATGGGCAAGTGAGCGTAATGAAGGCGAGTGTTTTGGTGATTTTGTAATTCGCAAAGGCATTGTTGCTGAAGTTAAAGTTTCAGTAACCGATTTTCACGCATAATTTTATAAGCGACACCGCTTTAAGGTTTGGAATTAACCATGAGTGAATTTAAAGACATCTTAACGATGAGCAAAGAAGACCAAACAGCCATGCTGGCTGATATTAATGGTCTTCTGACTGATAAAAGCGCAGAAGAGCGTGTTGCGTGGGCACTTGAAAACTTACCAAGCACGCACTTTTTGTCGTCTAGCTTTGGTATTCAAGCGGCTGTGATGTTGCACTTAGTGACATCAAAGCAGCCAGATATTCCTGTGGTACTGACTGACACGGGCTATTTGTTCCCTGAGACTTATCAGTTCATTGAACAAATGACGGAGCGACTTTCGCTTAATCTGAAAGTTTATAAAGCACAGCTTAGCCCAGCGTGGCAAGAAGCAAAGTTTGGTAAACTTTGGGAGCAAGGTGAAGAAGGTATTAAGCAATACAATCAACTGAATAAAGTTGAGCCAATGACTCGCGCTTTAAACGAGCTGGAAGCAGGCACCTGGTTTAGTGGTTTGCGCCGTGATCAGTCATCAAGCCGTGCTGATAAGCAAATTGTTGAAATTAGCCGTGGCACAGTGAAAGTGTACCCACTTATCGAGTGGAATAACCGCGATATTTATCAGTATCTAACTAAGCATGATTTGCCGTATCACCCGCTTTGGGAGCAAGGTTATGTGTCTATGGGTGATGTTCACACCACCCGTAAACTTGAGCCTGGCATGACAGAAGAAGAAACGCGTTTCTTCGGTTTAAACCGTGAATGTGGCTTACATATTGATGGTGACGGTATCTAATCCTAAATTCCTATCAGAATTTTCTCAAAGCGCAGCTTAGCCTGCGCTTTTTTTGTGCTATTTATATACAATCCCTGGCTCAATTTTATGAGAGAAAATTATGAGTCGTGCCGTTGTTTTTTTATTATTGCTATTAATTACGCCTTTAGTGCGAGCAGAAACTTTACGTGTTGCGTTGTATGACACGGATTACCCACCTTATCATTTTGTTGATAGCGGTCAAAAAGGCCTAGTCGCTGACCTATTAAGCCGCTTTGCCGAAAAATATAATTATGATCTTCAGTACATGCTGGTACCAGAAGTGCGTTCGCAGCATTTACTTGATGAGGGTCAGGTTGACGTTCGTTTAGAGTCTGAGCAATGGTATCGTGGAGATAATCAATATTATTGGAGTGATAGTATTGCGATTGTTGAAGATATTTTAGTTATGCCCAGAGGTTGTCATATTCCAGCGATTGATGAGCTCGGCGGCTATGTGTTGATGGCTCGCTTTGGTTACACTTACCCGCAATTTGAAGCATTGTTTGCAGCTGGCAAGTTGCATCGTGAAGATTTTTACTCTGAAATAGATATGTTGAATGCTTTAGTCGATATGCAGCAAAATCAACGTGTTGCCGTCATCTCAAAAAACACATTGCAGTGGTATGCCTCAAGAAATCATGTCTTTAAGAAATTCACGGTAAGTGATTACAGTGTGGGTAGAGCGCCGATGCAATTACAGTTTACATACAATGAAAAAGGTAAGCATATGAGCGAGCAATTTAACGAATTTATGAAAAATCTTAAATCATCCGGTGAATTTGCTAAGATTGAGAGTAACTACCAATAATCGGTAAATGGAATGATTAAGCGTTTTTGTTATCTTGCGGTTATGTTGCTACTGACCAGTGTTGCCCTGCTGTTTTACATTAAAAAGCCAGACGGTAAACCTTACCTAGAGCTGAGCATGTTCGAGCGTTACGCAGAAAAAGTAAGTGGTGATGTGAGTGATTTTGCTTCGCAAGGTGCCGATACACTGACCAGCCAAGCAAAAAAGCTCACTGAGACGTTGAGCTTTAGCAAAAACGCGGATGCACCTGTCGTCGTGTATAAATGGCAAGATGAACATGGTCAGTGGCACTATGCTGATACCCCTCACCCTAATTACGTTAGTACTACAGTAACTTTGGATCCGAACGATATAACTGTGTTACCTGCAGAGACTTTTCAAGCTGATGAAAAGCAAGCTGCAACAGTTAAAACTGACGAAGTACCTTCAGCGCTTGGGATATACGACCCTAAAAATGTACAAAAGATGATGCAAGATGCTGAGCAAGTAAAACAGCTTATGGAGCAACGTAACAAGCAACTTGAGCAGCAGCTCAAAGAGCAAGGTGGGAATTAGCTTTGTTTGTTTTGAGCTGTGAGATCGCTTTCCATTTTCATCAGTAAAATAGTGAGATAAATTTTGGTGGGTAACGAGAACAGCACACCAACAGCAATACACGCTGCGCTTATCATAATGCCATGTATACCCATGCTATCACTTAAGTAATTGCCGGCTAATAAAGAATGCCCCAAAATGATTAGACAAATACCTAAAATAATAAAGGTTTTTAAGATTCGAATGATGGTTTGTTCAGTCATACAAGCACCTCACTTTAGCCTTAATTAAAGTGTAGGTACTGTTGTCATTAAGAGGATTGTTCTAAATCAAGCAAGTGTCGGTTATTTGTCTAATTTTAACGCGCTGGTTTTTATGCGCTTTTCATTTTTTGTAAATAAGTGTGTTGCTCTAAACTGTAATTTATACCAATTCGCTTAATTAAGTGGTCTATTTTGAGGCAATAAAACCTCGTTGATAACAAGGCAAAAATTTCGTTATTTAGTTTGTTCTAAATCAGAAATTTTTAACGCAGGTAGCGACAGGTTTAATCCCTCAAAATGATTAAGTATTATTGCGGATTGGTATTACTGGTGTTCTAAACAAAAAAGGGGCTGAAAATTCAGCCCCTTAGTTAACTTAAAAGCAATTACTGCTCAGCCAGCATATTACGCAGAACATACTGTAAAATACCGCCATGTTTGTAGTAGTCCCATTCTTTCGGGGTATCTATACGTACATCAACACTAAAGCTAATTTGTTTGCCTTCGCTGTTAGTGGCAATCACACTGACTTCATTGGTTTTGTCGTATAAGCCTTCAAAATCGAACGACTCTTGGCCGGTTAAACCGAGTGACTCATAGCTCTCACCTTCTTTAAATTGTAGGGGTAAAACACCCATACCAATCAGATTTGAACGGTGAATACGCTCATAACTTTGTGCAATAACGGCTTTAACACCAAGTAAAAGTGAACCTTTAGCAGCCCAGTCGCGTGATGAGCCTGTGCCATATTCCGCGCCCGCTAAAATAATCAGTGGCGTACCATCTTGCTGATATTGCATCGCTGCATCATAAATACTGGCGAGCTCATCACTTGGTTGCATACGGGTCACACCACCTTCGGTACCCGGTGCTAATAGATTACGTAAACGCACATTAGCAAAGGTACCGCGCATCATCACTTCGTGGTTACCACGACGCGAACCATACGAGTTAAATTGCGCTTTTTGCACACCGTGCTCTTGCAAGTAAAGACCTGCTGGGGCATCTGCTTTAATCGCACCTGCTGGCGAAATGTGGTCAGTGGTAACTGAGTCACCTAATTTTGCTAAACAGCGCGCACCACTAATGCTCGGAATACCAGGAGGCTCAATCTCCATACCATCAAAGAATGGCGCTTTTTTGATGTAGGTTGACGCATCATCCCAATCATAAAGTTTGCCATCAGGAATTTGAATTTTCTGCCAACGATCATCACCTTTATACACATTGCCATAGCTTGATGCGAACATTTCTTTGGTCACGGTCTCGCGGACGAGTTCGTTTACCTCACTAACACTTGGCCAGATATTTTTTAGATAAATGTCATTACCATTAGGGTCTTGCGCAAGCGGCTCGTTATACACGTCTATATCTGTACGACCCGCAATTGCGTATGCAACCACAAGCGGTGGTGACGCTAAAAAGTTCATTTTCACATCTTGGTGAATACGGCCTTCAAAGTTACGGTTACCCGATAAAATAGAGCTTACAACTAGTTTATGCTTTTGAATAGCTTCACTGATTTCATCAGCTAAAGGCCCTGAGTTACCGATACAGGTTGTACAACCATAACCGACAAGGTTAAAGCCTAACGAATCTAAATCATCCATTAAGTCGGCTTTTTTCAAGTAATCAGTCACAACTTGTGAGCCAGGAGCAAGTGAGGTTTTAACCCATGGCTTAACCTTTAATCCTAATTGTTTGGCTTTTTTAGCCACTAGGCCAGCAGCTAAAATAACACTTGGGTTTGACGTGTTTGTACAACTTGTAATTGCAGCAATGACACAAGCACCATCATTAAGCTCAAACTCTTCGCCTTTAAAGTTAACCTTAGCTGCGCCCATAAACTGTGCTTCGTTTACTGGCTCATCAGGGTTAGTGGTTGGGCCCTCGTCTTCAATGCGCGCTTCTTGAACATCGCTTTTATCGCGATGTTGCATACGTTCTTCTTGAAAGCATTTTAAATGCTCACCAATGATGCTACCTGCTTTATCAAGGGCAATTCTATCTTGCGGGCGCTTAGGTCCAGCAAGGCTTGGCACAACATCGTCAAGTGATAACTCTAGTGTGTCGGTATAATGAGCTTCATCGCCAGGGTTACGCCATAAACCTTGGTGCTTAGCATAGTCCTCGATGAGTTTAAGTTGTTTGTCATCGCGGTTAGTTAAACGTAGGTAGTTGATGGTTTCATCATCAATTGGGAAAATACCGCAGGTTGCACCATACTCAGGCGCCATGTTTGCAATAGTTGCACGGTCTGCAAGCGGTAAATCAGCAAGACCATCACCATAAAACTCAACAAATTTACCTACTACGCCATGCTTACGCAGCATTTCTGTCACGGTTAGTACAAGGTCGGTTGCAGTTGTGCCTTCTGGCAGGCGACCATTGAGCTTAAAGCCAACCACTTGTGGAATGAGTAAGCTAATCGGTTGACCAAGCATTGCGGCTTCGGCTTCAATACCACCGACACCCCAGCCTAGTACCCCAAGACCATTGATCATGGTGGTGTGCGAATCGGTTCCGACTAGGGTATCTGGGTAGGCGAGTGATTTACCATTTTTACTATCGTTAAATACCACGCGGGCTAAATATTCTAAATTAACTTGGTGTACGATGCCGGTTGCTGGTGGCACGACTTTCAAGTTATCGAAGGCAGTTTGCCCCCAGCGTAAAAATTCGTAACGCTCTTTGTTACGCTCATATTCAAGTTTTGCATTTAAGTCGAATGAACCATCTTCACCGTAGCCGTCAACTTGTACTGAGTGGTCAATAACAAGCTCAGCAGGCGACAGCGGATTAATCTTCGCAGGGTCGCCGCCAAGTTTTTCCATGGCATCACGCATCGCGGCTAAATCGACAATGGCGGGTACGCCGGTAAAATCTTGCATTACAACGCGAGCAGGCGTAAATGCGACTTCTGCTGATGGTTTCGCTTGAGGGGCCCAGTTTAATAAGGCATCGATATCTTGCTTTTTAATATTAACGCCATCTTCATTGCGCAACAGGTTTTCAAGTAAGATTTTTAGAGAGAATGGTAGACGTTTTGCTTTGTCGCCTAAACCTTGTAAAGAGTGAATATGATATTGCTCACCATTAATCGTAAGCTGCTTTTGGGTATCAAAACTGTTATTCATTATTTGCCCCTGTGGTTTGAGCAAGCAATTTGGCTTGCTTTGTTGTTTCCTTTTCGAAATAGACACAGTGTTATTGCAAACTTAATACCAGCTGAGAAATTCATCTAGCTGATGAAAAAATATGCTACCTAATATAGTTGCTGCTGATGTGATTTATTTCAAGGGAAGGGGGCAGATAAAAAGGGTAGTCACTTTAAACTACCCTCAGAAATAAGTGTTTTTAGTTAAGCCAGTTTTGTTGTTTACCTTTATGGCTAATAAACAATAATAGTAAACCAATAACGATCACGCACAATGGCATTGCTAATGCGCTAGTACCAAACATAGCAAGGCTATCTATCACCACAAAATTATAATATTGCTGGACTAATACGGCGATAAACGAGATTAAAAATAACTCGCGCGCAAGGGCTTTTTTTACCAGTAATAAGATGCTCGCGAAGCTTGCTGCAAACACGGCTATCGCAAAGGCAGCCGTTGACCAGAGCGGTATGTCGCGGTATGCGGCTTGTTGTGCTTCGGGGAGTTGGTTAATCATTTCGGGTGTGATCAACAGTTGCATTATAAACGCAATGACACCTAAAAGATTCCAAACAAGGGCTGCCCAAGCAAGTGGCTTGAGCCAAGCTGGAGGATTCATAAATCACCTTTTATTGTTGTTATTATCTGGTTCAATTAAAGGTGATTTATGCTAACTAAGCAAGCTCTAGTTAACCAAAAGAGATAGGGCGGCGACCGGTTTTTTCGTCTACTTTTGGTTTTTTAGTACGTTTACGCTTCGATTTTTTTGGCGCTTCTTCAGTGCTTTGTGGTTGTGCTTTTTGTACAGGTTCCGGTGGGCGAGGATTCGGTGTTGCATCTTCGCTTAAAGTAAGTTGGAACAACTCACCATCGAAAGCCAACACGTCACCACTGTATAATTTTTTCCGTTTTATTGTACAAATTTCATAGTTAACCCCAACATAACCTTCACCAATTAAGGCTTTTGCTTGGCCACCAGTTTCGACTAGGTCGAGCACTTTTAACAAGTTGCATAACTCTATTGGCTCTTCTTCTAGTTCAATTTCGATGAAATCTTCGTTCATGTTGGTCTCTCTTAATTCAATCGCAGCCATTATAAAGCCTAGCACTCAATTGAACCAAGATTAAATTTTTAAGCTCTTCAGGCGGTTAAAATTTACAGCAATAAAAAATCTGACATTTTTATAAACAGTAAAAAAACTGCAGTATTTACTGGGTACACTGCGCGCGTTCGGAATTGGTGTACAAATTGCTAAATGCATGTCCGTTTCATTTTTTATTCGTTCAGGAGAAGTTGTAATGGGCGTAAGATCAGCGCTAAGAAAAGAGTTAATGGGTTTGCAAGATTCGTCATTGCTTGCTGCAGATGATGTGCGAGCTTTGTTAACGCAAACAATTAAATCTCAGCCTGAAAAGTCAGAACAAGGTTTTGCGTTAATTTCGCGTTTTAATGATAACCATAGCCAGCTGAGTTCAGGGGAAACAAATAAAGAAAAACTGCTTCAGCATCAAACTCACCGTTTATTTAAAGATATTTTATATACCCGTCAAAGTGTTAATAGTTGGCTAAAAAAACATCTTAATTAATTGATTTATTGTTTTTCTCACTTTAGACTACATTTGTAATCTAAAGTGAGAAAGAATATGAAAAGGATAATTTCGGCAGCCATATTTTTAATTTTGGCTGGTTGTCAGCAAGCTACAGTCTACGTATACACAGAAAATCTTGATCAGTCGCAGTTGCAATCATTAGAGCAAGCATTAAATAAGCAAAGCTTACCCTATGAATACACTCAGCTCCCAGTGCCAAGAGAGTTTGCGGATGCAACCTTAATGTTATCGAGTGATAAAATCCTCACTCATGAAACTGAGCAACTTGCTGAAATTATGCAAGGATTGGGTTATGAAGTTGAAATCAAATACACCACAGATGCCAACCACTTTTACAATCATGGCAATATTGGCTTTTATTTAAAAGCTAAAAATACTACCACTAATTTTACTATGCCGGCTCGTGTACTCACCACAGGATGTGTTGAAGACAAGTATAATGATCTTGTTGTTACATTCAGTGATAAGCAAGCTCACTTTACTCTTGCTGGCGGTAGTAAAGTTACTCTTGATTGGGAATACTTATACGGCCACCTAGTCATTTATTATAAAAACTATTCGCAAAGTTACAGCCATTTAACGCCAGAAGTGAGTACCCCTTTTGGTATGAAACCATCAGACACTTACCGTTACACGGCTCGCGTTAATAGCCCAAGTTGGTTAAATTGCTCATTTCAAATTGTGTATATGGACTAGCTACGTGACTCAAGGTAAGTGCTTAACTTAGTAATACGTTCACTCATACCTTCGATTATGCGATCTTTAATTTTCTCGCGGATCACATTCGGCAAGCGGGTAAGTGCTTCAGGGGTGATAGCTAACAAAATGGTATCAACTTTTGCGCGCGCACTCGTACTGTGCTCGCGGTTATTGATAAAAGCACCTTCACCGATAAATTCGCCAGGCTCAATCGTGCCAAGTTCAAGAAGATGGCTTTGTTTGAATACCATCAGTGAGCCGCTTAGCACAATATAAAGCCGCTTATCAGTATCGTATTGTTTGAAAACAGCGCGGCCCTGCTTGACCAAATATAAATGGCTAAATGACTCTAATAACACTTGTCGTTCGCTTAATGTGAACTCTCTAAAAAATGGTAATCTGTTAATAATTTCCATTTGTTTAATTAGTGGAATGTGCTCGATTAAATTCATTGACTCACATTGGGTTGCGCGAAATTAGCTAATATTGCGCTCTTTTAGCTTGCGGGTCAATGTATTACGACCCCAGCCGATCTTCACTGCGGCTTCTTGCTTGTGCCCAGCACAGTTGGCAAGAGCAGTTTTAATCAAGCGAGTCTCGAGTTGTGCTTGAATGGCAGGCCAAATATTCTCTTTACCTTGTTTAAGTTCAAGGTTAAGCCATTGTTGAAATGCATCTAGCCAGTCGCCTTCTTGCTCGATTGGTGTAACTGCGACGATTTCAGGTGGTAAATCTTGTTCACTAATAAGTTCACCCGGCGCCATAACGGTTAACCAACGGCAGGTGTTTTCTAATTGGCGCACGTTACCTGGCCAGTTAAATAGGCGTAGTTGCTCAGTGGCTTTTGGGCTTAAAATTTTGCTGTCAACTTGCAGCTCTTTGGCACTTTTATGTAAAAAGTGTTGTGCTAGTCGTTCAATATCTTCCGTACGCTCACGCAGCGCGGGTAAGCGTAAACGCACTACGTTTAAGCGGTGGAATAAGTCGTCACGAAACTTACCTTGTTTTACCAAGTCTTCGAGGTTTTGGTGCGTTGCAGCAATAATACGTACATCAACTTTAATACTTTGATGGCCGCCCACGCGGTAAAACTCACCATCGGCTAACACGCGTAATAAACGTGTTTGAACGTCGAGTGGCATATCACCAATTTCATCTAAAAATAAGGTGCCGCCATTCGCTTGTTCAAAACGGCCTTTACGAATGCTGTCGGCTCCAGTAAATGCGCCTTTTTCGTGGCCAAATAACTCTGACTCAACTAATTCTTTAGGAATGGCAGCCATATTCAGAGCTATAAATTGGTTTTCTTTGCGTGGGCTGTGGTTATGCAGGGCGCTTGCAACTAGCTCTTTACCTGTCCCTGACTCACCATTAATCAGCACGCTCATACTTGATGCTGATAATTTACCGATCGCGCGAAACACCTCTTGCATTGCAGGTGCTTCACCGATGATATGCGCATTGGTTTGTGGTGCTTGTTTGCGTTTAGTTTTCTTCGTTGAGTTAGCGCGACATGCGCTTTCTACCAGTGCCACGGCTTCGTCTAAGTCAAACGGTTTGGCGAGGTACTCAAACGCCCCTTTTTGGAAGGCATTTACCGCCGAATCTAAATCCGAGTGAGCTGTCATGATAATAACAGGTAAGCCAGGATTTTGCTCGGCAATTGTTTCGAGTAACGCCATGCCGTCCATGCCAGGCATACGCACATCAGATACCAATACCGTGGGCTGGCTAAACTTTAATGCGTTAAGCACATCTTGTGCGTTTGCATAGCTTTCAGTGTCAAATCCTGCACGTGCCAACGCTTTTTCCAATACAAAGCGAATTGAGGCATCATCATCAACTAACCAGACTGTTTTCATGACTACTCCAAAAAACCATTAATCCGTAAAAGGCAAATAGATATTAAATTCTGTATGGCCTGGCCAACTGTCACAATCAATGTGGCCGTCATGTTGGTCAACCAAGGTTTGCGCTATCGATAAACCAAGCCCTGATCCATTTTCTTTGTTGGTGATCATTGGGTAGAACAAGGTTTCACGTAAGCTCTTGTCTATACCTGGGCCGTTATCCGAAATTTGGATCAGCAAGGTTTTTTTCGGTGCCTTACCCGGGCGCCTGTGTTGATGATTGATGCGAGTTTTTATCCTTATCTCGCCACCATCAACAAGTGCCTGTTGTGCATTACGAATAATGTTCAGTACCACTTGCTGAATTTTACTCTGATCTATGTATACACTCGGTATACTTGGATCATAGTCTTTCACTAAAGTGATATTGGCATTGTTGTCTAACATGCTCAGTTTAATCACCGACTCTAACGCTTGGTGAATATTGCCATGGGATTTGTGTGGCAGTTGATTCGGACCAAGTAAACGGTCGACAAGCTCGCGTAAACGGTCTGCTTGTTCAATGATTAATTCGGCACATTGATCACGTTCTTGCTGATCAACCTCATACTGCAATAATTGCGCCGCTCCGCGAATTCCACCTAAAGGATTTTTAATTTCATGTGCTAAACCACGAATAAGGTTACGGGCAGCTTGATATTGATGCATTTGATTCGAAGCTTGGTCATGGCGAATTTCATCATCCATTTGGCGGCATTCGAACAGGATATAATTTTCATCGTTGCTACTTATTCGGCGTGTGCTAATAGTTAACTTGGCATGGCGAGAATCGACGAACACCACGTCAGCTCTATGTTGGTGGCAATCGACACCGTCAAACAACGAATACTGAGCAATACGTTTTAAATCTATCGAGTGGTAGTTAAATAGGTTGTCGAACGGTTGGTTGATGATACGTTTTGGGCCTAAACCTAAAAGCTCACTGGCGCTATCGTTTGCGTAAACCAGTTTAAAATCATGATCGAGTAAAATAACAGCAGTACTTAAATTTTTCCAAATACTGTCGAGTAATTGAGAATTAAAATGTAGATCTCTGAGCATGGTTGCACCATTTTAGTGCGTTTCAATTTAGTGCAGCTTAGCATACTCTTTTTGCTTTGCGAGACATCATGTCGAAAATTCTAATTTCCGTTATTAATTGAAGTTCTGTGCATGAAAAAAGTGCTGACTGGGCTAACTGAAACGAGTTTATTATTTGCATCAAAAAGTTTCGCTTGTAATGTGTGTTCGCCTCGAAAGACCTCTCTTAGAGCAAAGGTCGTGCTATTACTTGGTGCGCCATGAGGTGAACCATCAACGAGTAATTGAACTTTGAAACCAGTTTCAAAACGGGGGCTGATTCGTGTAGTAACATAAACAGAACCTGTATTTTCTCTCACAGTTTCTTCATTTGCGGGGGCTGCAATTGACACTTTAAAGTTAACAGGGACTGCACTTGGAGCAGTATCAAGAATACTGGTATCAGCTGCAGGCATTGTAAGGTTTTGGGTATTTAACTTGACCTCAGTAGCACCGGGGCGAGGAGTATCAGAAAATACTAATACACCATTCTCATCTTTCCAAGAATAGACTTTTTGTGCTGCTGTATAACCAAAAAAGCTTGCAAATAATAACGATAATACCAATAAGGTTGTGCTTTTCACCCTGCGACCCTGCATTTTTTTACTTAACTAAAACTGTAGAGTAGAACCCGCTCAATTACCATTAAAAAAGCCCGCAGAGCGGGCTTGAGAACACACATTTATTATCTTTTAGATAATTCTGATACAGCGTGTATTACACGCTGTAGTACATTTCGAACTCAACTGGGTGAGTTGTCATGTTAAGTTTTTCAACTTCTTGGCTCTTAAGCGCGATGTATGCATCGATTAGGTCATCAGTGAATACGCCACCTTGAGTTAAGAACTCACGGTCTGCGTCTAATGATGCAAGTGCTTCTTGTAAAGAAGATGCAACTTGTGGGATCTCAGCTGCTTCTTCAGCAGGTAGATCGTATAAGTCTTTGTCCATTGCATCGCCAGGGTGGATCTTGTTCTTGATACCGTCTAGGCCAGCCATAAGCATTGCAGAGAATGCTAAGTATGGGTTCGCAGTTGGATCAGGGAAACGTACTTCGATACGACGTGCTTTTGCAGACGGTACCACAGGGATACGGATTGAAGCAGAACGGTTACGTGCAGAGTATGCAAGCATTACAGGAGCTTCGAAGCCTGGTACTAAACGCTTGTATGAGTTCGTTGACGCGTTAGCGAATGCGTTGATTGCTTTAGCGTGCTTGATGATACCACCGATGTAGTAAAGTGCTTCTTCAGAAAGACCTGCGTATTTGTCACCAGCGAAGATGTTTACGCCATCTTTACCTAGAGATTGGTGACAGTGCATACCAGAACCGTTATCACCTACGATTGGTTTAGGCATGAATGTCGCTGTTTTTCCGTATAAGTGAGCCATGTTATGGATAACATATTTCATCTCTTGGATTTCGTCAGCTTTTAATACCATTGTATTGAAGCGAGTTGCGATCTCATTTTGACCTGCAGTTGCTACTTCGTGGTGGTGAGCTTCTACTACTTGACCTAGTTCTTCAAGAACTAAACAAGTTGCTGAACGCCAGTCATGTGATGAATCAACAGGTGAACACGGGAAGTAACCGCCTTTAACACCTGGACGGTGACCCATGTTGCCGCCTTCATAATCTTTATCTGAGTTCCAAGCTGCTTCTACAGAATCGATTTTGTACATAGAACCAGACATGTCTGATTTGTATTTAACGTCATCAAAAAGGAAGAATTCTGGCTCTGGACCGAATAATACAGTGTCAGCAATACCAGTAGAGCGCATGTACTCTTCAGCGCGTTTTGCAACAGAACGTGGATCACGCTCGTAACCTTGAAGTGTTGAAGGCTCAACGACGTCACAACGTACGATTAGTGTAGCTTCTTCAGAAAACGGGTCCATTTTAGCAGACTCAGGAACAGGCATAAGTACCATGTCTGATTCGTTGATACCTTTCCAGCCAGCAATTGAAGAGCCGTCAAACATTTTGCCGTCTTCGAAGAAATCTTCATCAATTTGATGATGAGGAATAGAAACATGCTGTTCTTTACCTTTGGTATCAGTAAAGCGTAAATCAATGAACTTAACGTCATTTTCTTTGATAAAATCTAAAACCGATTGTGACATGTGTCCTCCAATTGTTGGGTTTTATTTTTGCTGCATTATTGCTTTTCGCTTATATAAGCTGGTTTCGTGCCATGTTTTTAACACCTTGTTTAGGCTTGTAAAAAGTGAACAGGGCTTCGTTTTGTTAACTTTTGTTGCACTAAGTTGGTGCGTAAAAAGATCATTCTGGTGCGTAAAAAGTGCGACCTTGTTTTGCACAATTATTGAGCGTGCCAATTTTTCGGTCATGAACACGATTTAGTGCCAAAATATGGTTCAAAAACTAAAATTTCGCCAGTTTTGAGCTCAGATTCACTTTAATTTTCATAAATTTGTCATTTATAAAACAGATACTTATAAAAAGCCTGAAGAAAGTTTATAAATTTATATTGGATAAACTTTCATCCATGCCATTATTAAGGGATAATATGCGCCCTTTTAAATCCTATGCTGGGACATCTGGTGAAAACGCAGGTGACTGCGTAGATCTTGCAGGATCAATGAGATTCAATTTCTCTGAGAAAAAATATGAGCATCGAAAAGTTAAGAAATATAGCGATTATCGCCCACGTTGACCACGGTAAAACAACTTTGGTTGATAAACTGCTTGAGCAATCAGGCACATTAGAAACGCGCGGCGGTAACGAAGAGCGCGTAATGGACTCAAACGACATTGAGAAAGAACGTGGTATTACCATTTTAGCTAAGAACACAGCTATCTCTTGGAACGACTACCATATCAATATCGTAGACACCCCAGGACACGCCGACTTCGGTGGTGAAGTAGAACGCGTACTTTCGATGGCTGACTCAGTATTACTACTTGTTGATGCTCAAGAAGGTCCAATGCCGCAAACGCGTTTCGTAACGCAAAAAGCATTCGCACAAGGTTTAACGCCGATTGTTGTTATCAACAAAATCGACAAACCTGGTGCACGTCCTGACTGGGTTATGGACCAAGTTTTCGATTTATTCGATAACCTAGGTGCAACTGACGAACAGTTAGACTTTAAAGTAATCTATGCATCAGCTATCAACGGCTGGGCAACAATGGATTTAGACGAGCCATCAGATAACATGGAACCAATGTTCCAGATGATCGTTGACGAAGTATCTCCACCGGATGCAGATCCTGAAGGTGCTTTCCAAATGCAAATTTCTCAGCTTGACTACAACTCATACATCGGTGTTATCGGTGTAGGTCGTATCAAGCGTGGTACTGTTCGTCCTAACCAACAGGTGACTGTTGTAAGCGCAGACGGTACTAAGCGTAACGGTAAAGTTGGCCAAGTAATGAGTTACTTAGGCCTTGAGCGTCATGAAGCAGAATCTGCAGGCGCAGGTGACATCATTGCAATCACTGGTCTTGGTGAGCTGAAAATCTCAGACACTATCTGTGATGTAAATACCGTTGAAGCATTACCACCACTAAGCGTTGATGAGCCTACAGTAACAATGACGTTCTCTGTAAACACATCACCATTTGCTGGTAAAGAAGGTAAATTCGTAACGTCACGTAACATTCTTGAGCGTTTACAAGCTGAGCTTGTTCACAACGTTGCATTACGTGTTGAAGAAACTGACAACCCAGATAGCTTCCGTGTTTCTGGTCGTGGTGAGTTACACTTAGGTATCTTAATCGAGAACATGCGTCGTGAAGGTTACGAGCTTGCGGTATCTCGTCCACAAGTAATCCTTCGTGAAGTTGATGGCCAAAAAGAAGAGCCATACGAAACACTTACAATCGACTGTCAAGAAGAGCACCAAGGTTCTATCATGGAACAAATTGGTCTTCGTAAGGGTGAACTAACAGACATGTCTCCAGATGGTAAAGGCCGTGTACGTATGGACTTTATGATCCCAAGCCGTGGCTTAATTGGTTTCCAAACTGAATTCATGACATTAACGTCTGGTTCTGGTCTTCTTTACCACACATTCGATCACTACGGTCCACATAAAGGCGGTACTATCGGTGCTCGTAAGAATGGTGTAATGATTGCAAACGCAACTGGTAAAGCACTTACTAACGCATTATTCAACTTACAAGACCGTGGTAAGTTATTCATCGGTCACGGTGTTGAAGTTTACGAAGGTATGGTTATCGGTATCCACAGCCGTGACAACGACCTAACTGTAAACGCGCTTAAAGGTAAGCAACTTACAAACGTTCGTGCATCGGGTACAGATGAAGCACAAACGCTTGTTCCACCACTAAACTACACGCTTGAACAAGCGATTGAGTTCATCGATGATGACGAGTTAGTGGAAGTAACACCTGAGAACATCCGTATTCGTAAGCGTCACTTAACTGAAAGTGAGCGTAAGCGTGCGAGCCGTGCAGCTAAAGACTAAAAACGTCTTTTAGTTTTGCAAAATAGAAGCCGCCGTATTGAAAAATACGGCGGTTTTTTGTTGTAATGATTAGCCGTCAGCCGTCAGCCGTCAGCCGTCAGCCGTCAGCCGTCAGCCGTCAGCCGTCAGCCGTCAGCCGTCAGCCGTCAGCCGTCAGCCGTCAGCCGTCTGATCTGACCCCGATAAAGTAGACACAGGGTTTAATTAACTTGTTCGTACTGCATGGGACTTTTATACCCTAGGGTGCCATGCCTTCTTACTGAGTTGTAGTATTTTTCAATATAAAAATACGTTTGTGTTGTCATTTCACTACGACTCAGTTCATTTAAATTCTTTATCCACTCCTTTTTATACTGCGCGAAAAAGCTTTCTGAGCACGCGTTATCCCAGCAGTTGCCTTTTCTAGACATACTCACTGTGACACCTCTATTCGTTAACCACTTCACTGTTTCCTTTGCGACATACTGAGCTCCTTG
>NZ_VFBD01000010.1:0-73060 GCF_011319765.1 Pseudoalteromonas sp. MB47
CTTGGGTTCAGGGAAATGAAACAGTACTTGCTCAAAAATGAATTAACGTTACGTAGCAAAACCCCAGAGCTAGTAAAACAAGAGTTATGGGGCGTATTGCTCGCATACAATTTAGTACGATATATGATGACTAAGATGGCTTACAGCCTGAAAGGGATATGGCCTTATCAACTCAGTTACAGCAATGCTTCTGGCTATATCATCAAGGAGTTAATGATGTTGCCTCACACCTCAGCAGGAAAAGTACCGAGCGTAATAAATAAACTTATTGCAATGGCTGAAACCTTTGTACTGCCAGAGCGAAGAGAAAGACATTATCCAAGATGTGTGAAAAAGAGACCCAGTCGATACCCTGAACGAAAGCCCCAAAAAATGCCTGTCAGCTCTTAACTGACAGGCATTACATCAAATAGATGGGCTTTTTATTCTCGATTTAGACCTTGCTAAAACTTACTTAACTTGCCAGTCCATTTGTGCTTCTGCTTTGATTGGCACCACTTCTGAATCGCCTAGTTGATAGCTAGCTGGTACTGTCCAGCTCTCTTTTACTAGTGTAATGGTATCTTGGTTTCGAGGCATACCGTAAAAGTCAGGACCGAAGTGACTCGCGAAACCTTCAAGCTTGTCTAAAGCACCCGCTTCTTCAAACGCTTCAGCATAAAGCTCAATAGCTGCATGTGCAGTATATGCACCAGCACAACCACAGGCCGCTTCTTTTTTGTCTTTGTAATGTGGTGCAGAGTCAGTACCTAAGAAGAACTTTTTGCTGCCGCTTGTTGCAGCACCAATTAACGCTTGTTGGTGAATGTTACGCTTTAGAATAGGTAAGCAGTAATAATGCGGGCGAATACCACCTGCTAGCATATGATTACGGTTATAAAGAAGGTGATGAGCAGTAATGGTTGCAGCAACATTCTCTGGTGCATTATTAACAAACTCTACCGCATCTTTTGTCGTGATGTGCTCAAGCACAATTTTAAGACTCGGAAAGTCATTTACTACATCCGCTAAAATTGTATCTAAGAAGACCTTCTCACGGTCAAAAATATCAATTGATGAATCGGTTACTTCACCATGTACTAACAGTAACATCCCTACTTCTTGCATTGCCTCAAGTACAGGGTAAATATTCTTAACTGATGTCACACCAGAATCTGAGTTGGTCGTCGCGCCAGCTGGGTACAGTTTAGCAGCAACAATTTTACCTGTTGCCTTAGCTTTTTTAATTTCTTCTGGCGTAGTTTTATCTGTTAGGTAAAGCACCATTAATGGTTCGAAGTTACCTTGTGGGCCCGCAGCTTTAATTCGCTCATAGTAAGATAATGCAGTGTCTGTACAAGTTGCCGGTGGAACAAGGTTAGGCATGATGATTGCTCGCCCCATGTAACGGCTTGCATCACGAACGGTATCAACGAGTTGCTCACCATCACGTAAATGAATGTGCCAATCATCTGGGCGTGTAATTGTTAGAGTTTGCATCGAATTTAAATCTGACATTGCTTGTTTCCACGGCTAAAGTTAGGGGGATAGCATAAACATTGAGCAAATAACCTCGCTTATTTACCCAAGTTCATTTTCAGGTGCCTAGTTTACACCAGTATACGTTTTTTTTGAAAATAACTTTGTGGATAGTTTGATAGTAGGTTAACGTAATAAATTAATACAACATTTTGGTTACCTTTTATTCTATGCCTAAGAGTTTAGACACGGCTTTTGCACTTGAAGTCAAAACAGACCAATTACATATTATTAATCAGTTCTCATCATCTCTAATGCAGTTAGATACAGTTGAAGAGTTACTCGAATATGTTACATCAGAGGTAGTGAGCCGCCTGGGCTTTATAGAGTGTGTCATTTACCTAGCAGACGATAAAACACGTACCCTAAAAGAAATGGCCTCTATTGGCACGGCAAGTAGCCATGATACTTACCATATCGACCGAACAGAAATTAGCTTTGATCAAGGTATTACGGGTTATGTCGCAAGCACTGGCAAACCCTTAATGATTGGCGATGTCAGTCAAGACCCGCGTTATATTGCCGATTCTCGCCCTGCTCTTTCTGAGCTTTGCGTACCATTAGTTTACAAAGAAAAAGTACTGGGTGTCATTGACTGTGAGCACCCGCAAAAACATTACTACAATGATACGCATTTAGAGATTTTATCAACTGTCGCCCACTTACTCAGTGCCAAGATAAATCAAGTTCGCACCGTAGAAGACTTACAGCAAACTGTGATGCAGTTAAACGATGCACAAAAGCTAGAACGCTCGATGCTGCAAATCGCTAACTTAACCTATCAATCAAGCGAGCTAGATAGCTTCTTTGAATCTTTACACGGCATTATTACCTCTTTACTGAGGGCTGATAACTTCTTTATTGGCCTGTATGACAAGCAACTCGATGTGCTTGATTTAGTTTATATTATCGAAGAAGGCGTGCGCTCTAACGCCCATAAGAAAATATCGAAAGAACAACTAAAAGACACCGCATCTTATTATTTATTAAACATCGACCAATCTTTACTTTTTACGAAAGAAGAATTTCAACAACACATTGATGCGGGTCATTTTAAAATGGTTGGTCGTCAGGCCGAGTCTTGGCTAGGGGTGCCATTTAAAGTAAATGAGCGTATTAGTGGTGTTATCGCCGTACAAAGTTACAGTAAAAGCTATCACTATGACGAACATGACCGTGCCTTACTCACGTATGTGAGCCGCCAAATTAGCATGGCGATAGACCGCCAATTATCAAGACAAGAGCTTGAGCACCGAGCTCTTCACGACGAATTAACCGGCCTTGCTAACCGCTCGTTATTAATAGAGCGTATTAAACATGCGATCCTTCGTTTGGCAAGAGCAGATAAGCGCCACCAACATGCCCTGCTCTATCTAGACTTTGACCGTTTTAAAAGTATCAATGATTCATTAGGTCATGAGGTTGGTGACCACTTTTTGGTAAAAATCTGTGAGTTAATCTTAGGTACCATCCGCAATACCGATACCTTTGCCCGCTTAGGGGGCGATGAGTTTGCCATTTTTATGGAGAACATCACCGATAAACAACAAATTAAAGATGCCCTTGAACGAATTCAACAGGTTCTCGCTGAGCCTCTTGATATTGATGGCCACTTACTTCAGGCATCCACAAGTATTGGTGTTGCGTTTTGTGAAAGTAGTCGCGATCAAGCTTATAAGCTACTACAGCATGCTGATGCTGCAATGTACGAGGCGAAGTCATCAGGCCGCGGTAAAGTTAAGTTTTTTAACAATACCATGCGTAAAAAGCTTAAAAACCATGCGGATATAGAAAATGATTTACAGCATGGTATTGAACATGACGACTTTGAACTTTACTACCAGCCAATTTTTGCTATTCAAGATGCACAGGTTGTCGGCTTTGAGGCGCTTGTGCGCTGGCATCACCCAAGTAAAGGCTTTGTTTCGCCAAATGATTTTATACCCGTTGCAGAAGACACAGGCCAAATTATTAACTTAGATTTACACTTGCTTGAACTCGCGGCAAAGCAAATCGCACTGTGGGCAAGTAAAGGTAAAGCGTTTGGCCGAATTACCGTGAATGTGTCATCACGTCATTTTGCAAGTCTCGACTTCGTCGCGCAAATCCATGCTTTGTACTCTAAATACAAACTCCCTTTAGGCTCGCTGTGCTTAGAAATCACTGAATCTGGGCTAATTGGTAATTTAGAGCTAGCAACAAAAATCATTAAGGGCCTTGAGCCTCTTGAAGTTAAACTGTGCTTAGATGATTTTGGTACTGGCTACTCAGCGCTTGGTTATTTACATCAATTACCTATCCATATTTTAAAAATCGATAAAAGCTTTATCGATCATTTAAATAAAGCACACAACCCCTTGGTGGATGCCATATTATCGTTAGCACAGTCGTTAAAACTCGATGTTGTTGCGGAAGGGATTGAAACAGAAAAACAATTGGCAATCTTAAAACAAACGCAATGTAAGTTTGGTCAAGGCTTCTTAAAAGCGAAACCAATGCCAGCCAGCGAAGCAGAAAAAGTCATCACTCACGGATTGGTATAAGCTAGTATAAAAAAGCCTTGCAAATGCAAGGCTTTATTTATTTCAACTTGGCAAGAAGTTACAGCTCTCCGGGGGCGAAATTATCAACGGCTATCGCTTGTTTACGTAGCTCATTGGCTTGATTCATACGCTCTGCAACGGTTTCGTTTATCAAGTTTTTCTCTGCCGCTGCGGCAATTGCACCCTCAAGTTCAAGGTTTTTGGCAATAGTGCCTTCTTTTTGCCATTTACGAAGCTGCTTAAAGTCTTCATGGGTGTCAATCATGGCTAAAAAGGCATTTTCCATGACACCCGTGCCTGCATTTTCATCAACATAACAAAGATGGGTTAATCTGTCTCTAAAGACCCCTGGTTTGCTCATGTGCTCACACATTGTTTGTGCTAACTCATCGCTTGGACGGTGGTAATGATTACCCAGAGGGAACACAATACGTTTTAGTAAAAAATTAACCACTGGGTTAGAGAAGTTTTTAAAGAAGCCATCGAATGCTTGACCAATGCAGAATAACGAATGCTCAACGGCATATTGCACAAATGGTAGGTCAGCTTGCTGGCGTCCTTCATCTTCGTAGCGTTTCAATACACATGAAGCAAGATATAAGTGGCTAAGCACATCACCTAGACGCGCCGAAATCATCTCTTTGCGCTTTAACTCACCACCTAATACTAGCATCGCAACATCAGTACAAAATGCTAAACCACGACTCATGCGGCTCAACTGTTTGTAGTAAACAGTGGTTGCGCCACACACAGGAGCTTTAGCGAAGTAACTGCGCGTTAAACCGTGCACAAATGCCATACCAGCATTACTGCCAGCGAATAAAATATGTTGCAGCAGTAATGAGTCAAATTCTTTTAAAGCAACATCTTGGTCTTCCATTGCTGCTGCTTCCATTTCTTTTAAAACAAACGGATGACAACGGGTAGCGCCTTGACCAAATATCATCAAGTTACGAGTCAGAATATTTGCACCTTCAACGGTAATCGATACCGGGATCCCCATATAGCCATGGGCTAAATAGTTATTCGGCCCGACTTGAATACCCTTACCCGAATGAATATCCATCGCGTCGTTCATTACAGTACGGCCCATTTCAGTCATATGATACTTAGCTATAGCGGTAACCACAGACGGACTCAATTTTAAGTCTATCGCCCCTGCGGTCATTAACCTTGCTGATTCTAAGGTGTAAGTTAAACCACCAATGCGAGCGAGTGCTTCTTGAACACCTTCAAATTGGCCAATCGACACACCAAATTGTTGGCGTACGGTTGCATAGGCAGATGTCATTCTTGAAGCCAAATGACCTGTTGCCGTACTAAGTGCCGGTAACGAAATACCGCGACCCGCACTTAAACATTCAACTAACATACGCCAACCTCTACCTGCGCCCTTTTCGCCACCAATGATCCAATCAAGCGGAATAAACACATCTTTACCGTACGTTGTGCCATTCATAAAGGCCATATTTAACGGATAATGACGCTCACCTGTTTGCACACCTTCGTGATCAGTCGGAATAAGTGCACACGTAATACCAAGTTCTTTTTTATCACCCAATAAACCTTCAGGATCGTACATTTTAAATGCAAGACCCAGCACGGTGGCAATTGGCGCAAGGGTAATATAACGTTTTGACCAGTTAAGTTTTAAACCAATCACTTCTTCACCGTTATGCATGCCCTTACAAACCACCCCTGTATCAGGAATACTGCCTGCATCAGACCCAGCCTCAGGGCCCGTTAATGCAAAACAAGGCACATCATCGCCCTTAGCTAGGCTTGGCAACCAACGCTCTTGTTGCTCTTTGGTACCGTAATGAAGAAGCAATTCGCCAGGACCTAAGCTATTTGGCACCATAACGGTGACCGCAGCGGTTAAGCTCTTAGTGGCAATTTTCGATACAATGGTTGAATTAGCAATGGCTGAAAACTCTCGGCCACCAAATTCTTCAGGAATGATTAGTGCAAAAAACCCTTCTTTTTTTAGGTAGTCCCACACTTCTTTTGGTAGGTCTTTATCTTTTTGCACGATTTGATAATCATCAAGCATGGCTAGCAAAGTTTCGACTTGCTCACCCATAAATGCGCGCTCTTTTTCGCTGAGTTCAGGTTTAGGAAAACGATGCAGCTTTTGCCAATCAGGGTTACCACTGAATAACTCACCGTCCCACCAAACATCACCCGCTTCCATAGCTTCACGTTCTGTTTGCGATAACGGCGGCAAAACTTTTTTAAATAGTCTAAACGTAGGTCGTGTGACAAGATTGATGCGAATGTCTTTCACAGCAAAAATTACAATCACAGCAACTAGTAACAGAATGATTACGGTCGTCATTGTGCAATCCTTTTATTTTATTTAACTGGTTCAAGTATGACTGATCGTGCCATAAATACAACGTAAGCAGCGCTTACTTAGCTTGTTTTCAACTAGGCAGTTTGTTGTTTACTAAGACACTGCTATTATGCATGGGCAATAAATAACAATAAACTTCTAGGGAACGTTATGAAAAAGACTCAATTTAAGCTCAGCATCAGCGCGCTTATGGTCGCCAGTGCACTAGCACTTACAGGCTGTAATGATGACACTGCGAGCACTAAAACAACGACTGCTGAAGTCAAAACAAGCCAAGTAACCGCACAAGATGCCGCTAAATTTATCGCCGATACTGAAAAAGAATTAAGCGCGCTTTATTTAGAAGCAAGCCGTGCTGAGTGGATTTATGCCAACTTCATCACCCATGATACTGCTGAACTATCTGCTGAAGTAAATCGCAAAATGACAGAAGCTGTGGTTCGTCTTGCTAATGAAGCCGCAAAGTTCGATAGTTTAGAGCTTGATTACGATGCACGTCGTAAACTCGATAAACTTAAACTCGCACTTACCTTACCTGCACCACAAGATGCTGAAAAAACAGCTAAGCTCTCACAATTAGTGGCTGAGCTAGGGGGTATTTATGGTAAAGGTAAATACTGTAAAGAAGATGGTAGCTGTTTAAGCCTTGGCGAGATGACTGCTAAAATGGCAACGAGCCGTGATTACAATGAATTGCTTGATTTATGGCAAGGTTGGCGACAAGTTTCAAAACCTATGCGCCCACTTTATGAGCAACAAGTTGCACTGACCAATGAAGGTGCAAAAGAGCTAGGTTATGCAGATACAGGTGCTATGTGGCGTAGTAAATACGACATGCCAGCCGATGATTTTGCAAAAGAACTCGACCGTATTTGGGGCCAAGTTAAACCGCTTTATGATTCATTACATTGTCATGTTCGTGCCAAGCTAGGTGAAAAATATGGCGAAGATAAAGTACCACAAGACCAGCCTATCCCTGCACACCTACTAGGTAATATGTGGGCACAAACTTGGGGTAACATTTACGATGTTGTTGCACCAGAAAATGCCGATCCTGGTTATGACGTAACAGAACTATTAGCTGAGCACGATTACGACGAACTTAAAATGGTACGTGGCGCTGAGAAGTTCTTCACCTCAATGGGTTTTGCGCCATTGCCAGATACCTTCTATGAGCGCTCACTGTT
This sequence comes from Pseudoalteromonas sp. MB47, assembly GCF_011319765.1. Lineage (NCBI taxonomy): Bacteria > Pseudomonadati > Pseudomonadota > Gammaproteobacteria > Alteromonadales > Pseudoalteromonadaceae > Pseudoalteromonas > Pseudoalteromonas sp. MB47. The sequence continues at coordinate 7,605 of NZ_VFBD01000010.1, forward strand.
CACTAAACCGCAAGACCGTGACGTACAATGTCATGCATCTGCATGGAATATTGATAGCAAAGATGATCTACGTATTAAAATGTGTATTCAACGCACAGGTGAAGAATTCTCTGTTATTCACCATGAACTAGGGCATAACTTCTACCAACGCGCCTACAACACACAGCCTATTTATTATCAAGAAAGTGCGAACGATGGTTTCCACGAAGCGATTGGTGACACCATTGCACTTTCTGTAACGCCAGGTTATTTAAAAGAAATTGGTTTATTAGACGACGTGCCTGATGAATCTAAAGATATCGGCCTGTTAATGAAAATGGCATTAGACAAAGTAGCATTTATCCCATTTGGTTTATTAGTAGACCAATGGCGCTGGAAAGTTTTCTCAGGTGAAGTAACGCCAGAGAACTACAACAAAGCGTGGTGGGAATTACGTGAAAAATACCAAGGTGTACAAGCGCCTATCGCACGTAGCGAAGCAGACTTCGATCCAGGTGCTAAGTATCACGTACCAGGCAACACGCCTTACACACGTTATTTCTTAGCGCATATTTTACAATTCGACTTCCACAGAAGTTTATGTGAAATTGCCGGTAACGAAGAAGCGATTCACCGTTGTTCTGTATACAACTCTGCTGAGGCTGGTGAAAAACTAAATGCTATGTTAGAAATGGGCTCAAGCCGCCCATGGCAAGAAGCACTTGCGACAATCACTGGTAAAGAAGAAATGGATGCAACAGCAATCTTAGATTACTTTGCACCGTTACAAAAATACCTTGATGAGCAAAATGAAGGCCGCCAGTGCGGTTGGTAATGATAAAAACGAAAAAGCCCGCATAATGCGGGCTTTTTTATATCATCAAATTAATGATTAAAACTGTAAGCTTAGGTTTGCAAAGTATGCATCGTAGTCTGAGTCATCCCAGTTGTTTGCATAACCAGCTTTTAAGCCAACGTTTTTATTAAAGAAGTGCTGAGCACCAAAGCTGTAGTCATCTTCTTTATTAAACGTTACAAATACCGATGTTGCTTTAGAGAAGTAGTAGTTAGAACCTAGTTCCCAAGAGCTACCACTATCATCAGTATCAGCAATTGTACCTTCAATCGTTAGGTAATTACCTTGTTGAAGATCCATAAAGTATTTAGCGCTAACCGCACGATAATCAAACTCGTCGTCTGCAGTGAACGTGAAACCTAAGTAATCAGTGCTGTTAATTTGATGATTGTACTTAAGGTCGAACATTACATAGTTATCACCATCTTCAACGTCAGTGAAAGTCGCTTTTAGAAGAAGGTTAGGGTTAAAGAAGTAACCCGCAGACACATTGAATAAATCAGTGTCTGAACCGTAATCGTAATTGCTGTAACCCGCACCGATTACAAAATCTTGTACGAAGTACTCACCGCCGATGTTAGTCACATCACCAAAGTCATCATCTGCGTACGAACCAAACACGTTAGTTGTTCTGTTGATGTATTCAAACTGGTCGTATGGACCCATCGTTTTCTTTGGTGCGAAGTAATAAGTTGAATCAACACTTACAGTGTCGTTGCCATCGGTGTCCTTGTATCCTAAATGGCTAATTGATTGGTAACTATCCGCAGCAGTCGCGGCAGTTGACAGAAGCATACTCGAAATAATAACTGCTAACTTTTTCATAAACAGATTTCCCTATTAACATTGTTTCATTGCTGTTGAAAACTAGCCTGATGGCTAAGTTGGGCACATGCTAACGTCAGAAAACTGAATGGAAACTTAACTAAGCGTTTGTTTTTACTTGATTAATTGTAATAAAGTGTCGGTAAATGTAAAGAAAAAGTTGGCCAAAACTTTCATCTTTTAGCCAACTTTTAATAAAAAAACAAGATTTGTCAGTACTTTATAAAGCAAATTGACTTATAATTCTATAAACCTCATTAATGTTATCTCCTGCTTTAAAGTCTTTACTGATTGGCGTTGGATCTGAACCAACCCAAATTTTCAGTTCAGCATCTAGGTCAAAATGCCCGGCACTTTCTTTACTAAACTTAGTAATTTTTGAGTAAGCAATACTCAGCATTTCAACTTTAGAACCGGTAACACCTTGTTTATCTATGATAATTAATCTTTTATTAGTAAAGATGAACATATCACGAATAACTTTATAGGCTTTTTGAACTGTTTCACCATCAATCAATGTATTAGCAAGCAGCTCTTCTAAGTCGTCGTTATCGACTTCACTTGCATTACCCATTAATCCACTTAATAGACCCATAACTAGCTCTCCTTATGAAAAATTTGATTTTCGAGTGTGTGACCATTTACCAGTTGACGATACTGCCAACCTTGCTGATAACAAAATTGTAGAAGATTGATGTCAAAAGGCTCAGCGGTTTTCTCAAACTCGATCACATATTCTTTTGCTTGGCTCATATAAACATGATGTACATGGGCAAGGCCAGCAAGCTTTGCTTCTACATCATCATAGTGTTGATTTAACTGCAGCGTAATAAAGTGTTTATTATCTTGCGTGCTAGAACGGGCTTGATGCTCACTTAACACCCCTTTATCGAGGTGTAAAACTTGTGAGCATAAACGCTCAAGCTCAGTTAAGTCATGGGAGCTTAAAATAAATGTTGCTTCGTTACTTAAAGAACTTACCAGCTCCCTTACCTCACGAGCATGAATTGGATCAAGGCCTGCAGTTGCTTCATCAAGCATCACTATTTCAGGTGAGCCAATTAATGCCTGTGCAATCGTCACTCGCTTACGCATACCATGAGAAAGATCATCTGGTCGTTGCTTAGCCACTTCTGATAAACCAACCAACTCTAAGACGCGAGCCGTTTCTTTTTTACGAACCGCACCACTGAGCCCTTGTAATTGGCCATAAAAGTTAAGTTGATGCGCAATACTAAAACGAGGATCAAGCTGGGCATCTTGCGGTAACGCGGTTAGCTTACCAAATAACGCCGCACTGCCTGGGGTATACCCCATTACCGATAGCTTTCCTGAGCTAGGTAAAATATAGCCACATAACAAACTGAATAACGTTGTTTTACCTGCACCATTAGGACCAACTAGCGCTACCGGTGCCCCTTTGTTTATCTCAAAGCTAACGTTATCGAGCGCTCGCTTAGCCCCATAGTTTTTTGACAAGCCTTGTGCTTGAATTAAAACGGTCATAATGAGCTCCTTGCAAAAATTCGTTCACCAGCAACCAGTAGCACTGCCGTTTGTAAAAGTGGTAAACCAAGAGCCAGTGTCACACCTGCACGTTGACCTGCCATTAAATCAAGTTGATAGCCCGGAAATATGTAATTTAAAACCTCAAACGCAGGCCATTGCCATGTTAGTAAGCCAATCACAATATTACCGCCAGCAAAAAACAAAATAGCCAAAACAAACGCAAGACGCGATGAACGGGCAAACGTGTTCAAAAAGCTCATCAAGGCAATAAATGGCATAACTGCAACAAGCAAATAAAATAACAACATAAAGCTTCGCGATAAGCCAGAAAGCAGTAAACTTGGCTCACGATAGCCAAGCATTGCAACCGTTGCCATCAAGGTAACAAACAACAATGCCGCTAAGATGAGTAGCTGTCCCAAAAAGCGGCCAATAATAATTTCTGAACGAGTCGCTCTTAGCGATAAAAAGCGTAACGTACCTCGCTGTCTGTCGCCCACTGTTTGGTCACTACATAAAAACAAACAAAAGCTTGGGAAGCTAAATAAAGCAATCAGCCAATAAACGGCAAGTTCAGATTCAGGCCAATCAAGTAATTTACTGATGCCAATGGCGCCAAATGCTTGCCTTGCAAAGTCGGCAAAATCAGGTGAGCTAATCAAGGTCACAGATTGGGCAATGGGATAGCGTAAAATTAGTAGCCAACAAATGGCAAAAGCGGCAACCGCCAACAAACCACGTTTGGTCAGAAATAGTCGTACCAGCTCAAATTGGGCAATTTGTGCAAGGCGTTTAGGATGTAACTGCGTCACTCATAATCCTTAATGAATTTTATTATTAGAATTACACTAAGTTGAAACAGCTTGAATTACCAGAAAAAAAAGACCCGACAAGCGGGTCTTATGTAACAAAGTATAAACTTTTAACCTAGAGGTGGCTTTCGTACACTGCAAGCGCTTGGTCAAGATCGGCTAGTAAATCAGCCACATCTTCAAGACCAATGTGTAGCCTTATTACCGGGCCTTGTGACCAACCTGTTTCAGAGCGAAGCCCTTTCATGCTCAGGTTTGCCGTGACCAAGCTCTCATAGCCGCCCCAAGAAAAGCCCATTTTAAAATGGTGCAGGCTATCTAAAAACGCATCAATTGCTTGTTGATTACCCTGCTTCATTACAAATGAAAATAAGCCGTTGCTGCCATCAAAGTCTCGTTTAAAGAACTCATGACCCGGGCACGTTGCAAAAGCGGGATGGCGAATATGATCAACCAATGGGTGTGTTTCAAGCCATTTAGCTACTTCGATGGCGGCTTGCTCATGCTGTTTTAAACGCACAGCCATAGTACGCAGACCACGTAGCGCTAAATAAGCATCATCCGCAGAGGTGCATTGCCCTAGTAGGTATGAATTTTCTCGAAGGGTTGGCCAATACTTTTTATTAGCGACCGCCACACCCATCATCACATCAGAGTGACCAACAATGTATTTTGTCGCTGCTTGAATACTAATATCTACGCCATGCTCAAGCGGTCTAAAATGCAGACCATTACCCCAGGTGTTATCTAGCATGGTCATTACACCGCGCTCATTAGCCTTAGCAACCATGGCTGGCACATCTTGTACTTCCATAGTGATTGAGCCTGGTGATTCTAAAAACAATACGCGAGTGTTATCTTTAATAAGCTCACTAATTCCTGCGCCAATTCCCGGTGGGTAATAGGTTGTTTCAATACCTAATCCAGCCAGTATTTTGTCGCAAAAATCACGGGTTGGCTCGTAAGCGGTATCCACCATTAAAATATGATCGCCCGTTTTTACAAACGATAGCAGCGCATTGCTTATTGCAGCCGCACCTGATGGATATAGCGCACAGCCTTCGCCGCCTTCAAGTTCAGCAATTGCTTCTTGCAAAGCAAAGTGTGTCGTCGTACCGCGACGGCCATAAAATAACGTTTTGTCGCCCCGTTTCTTCGCCGCTGCTTTTAAATCAGCCACTGAATCGAATACCACTGTTGATGCACGTTGCACCACAGGGTTCACAACCCCTTGTGTATATGCTTTTTTACGCCCTGCAGAGACGATTTGGGTATTTTTATTTGTCTTTGTCATAATTTGTCCAAGCTGTGCTTTACAGGTTGCGCCAGTGCTCAACCAAAAATCGAGAAATAGAATCTTGTCTGGTTAGTTTAAGATGGCTACCCTGCTCATGCCATTGGCCGAATTCATTAAGTTCAGCACGGCTAAACCATCTCGCATCGTCTAACTCGTCTTTATCTACCTGAATATCTTCTGAAACCGCTGTGGCCATAAAGCCAAACATGATTGATGATGGAAATGGCCAAGGCTGTGACGCGATATATTGAATATCTGTCACCGCAACACCGGCTTCTTCCATGACTTCGCGGGCAACGGCCTGCTCTAGTGTTTCACCTGGGTCAACAAAACCAGCAAGAGTTGAAAAAACACCGTCAGGCCAGCTTGCTTGACGGCCTAGTAAGCAGCGCTCAACTCCATCTGAAAAGGTTTTAGTCACGATCATAATCACCGCAGGATCAGTTCGCGGAAAAGTTTGATGCTGGCAAGTTTGGTTCTCACATAAACGTGAATGCCCTGCTTCAACCATGTTATTTTCATGACCACAACGACCACAAAAACGGTGCGTTGCGTGCCAAAAACACAAGCCCCTTGCCAGTGCGGCAATCGAGCCTTGTTTTAGCTCAACTTGTGGGCCTAACTTGCGAATATCAACAAATTCAGCGCCATTAAGCATAGGCTCAATGAGTGAGTCTGGAACATGGCTGACATCTAAAGCAAAATGCGCCACATCATCGTCGTCTAGACCCAATAAAATGCCTTTTGATAAATCGAGATGATCCACTTGAGATAAGCGTAAATAACACACTTCAGGACTGTCTTTAACAAATAAACTTTGATTGTTATTGACCAATAACCAGCGACTCTGAGAATTCATTTGAGCCTTTAACCACTTTGGATCTTTACGGCGATTTGATGCACGATCCAATGGCATTTGAGAGTAATTCAGCATGGCGTTCCTTGAAAATAGTTTACTCGCTAAAACTACCATAAGCGGATAATAAACCCAATTTATTACAGGCATAAAAAAAGCCCAAACTGGGCTTTTTTATTCTCTCTCACAATTTTACAAGGTCGCTAGATGCGCTTGTAGTTTTTGGTTCTCAGCTTCAATATGCTGATAGAACTCTAAATCTTCTAATTTACTCGCGGCAGCTTTATCAATGATGATCACCGCATCTTTATGAAGTTGCAGTGCTGAAGCTGGGCATTTAGCCATTAACGGGCCTTCTACCATGGCATGAACGGCATCCGCTTTACTTGCACCCGTTGCTAAAAGCACAACTTTTTTGGCTTCTAAAATAGTGCCAATGCCCATAGTGATTGATAAATGCGGTTGATATTCGCCTTCTGCAAAAAATCGTGCATTGTCTTCAATCGTCGCTTTCGTCAGTGTTTTTACACGGGTGCGTGATGTCAAACCTGATGAAGGTTCGTTAAAACCGATGTGACCATTACGGCCAATACCAAGTAGTTGTACGTCAACACCACCAGCCGCTGTGATTTTTTGCTCATATTCAGTACAAGCAATAAGCGGATTTACTGCATCACCCGGCGGTACATGGGTGTTTTGTTTGTCGATATCAACATGGTTAAACAGCTGCTCATTCATAAAGTAACGGTAACTTTGAGGATGCTCGCCAGTTAAACCTAAGTATTCGTCTAAGTTAAATGTTGTCGCTTGGCTAAACGAAATATCGCCAGCTTTATTTTTTTCGATCAGTTGTTGGTACAAAGCAACAGGTGTTGAACCTGTGGCAAGACCGAGTACCGAGGCTGGTTTTTTTAGTAATTGTTTAGCAAAGATGTTGGCACCATACGCTGCAACTTGGGCTGCATCATCAAGAATCACTATTTGCATATCGATTAGCTCTAATTATAAGTTGGAAAAAAATGGGACCTAAAACCCAACCCCACGTGCAATCGAGCTGGGTTTTAGATCAAACCACTGCCAGGATACGATGCAGTAGCTACAACCATTATGACAACGCTGTCATTATCACTTCTAGTTTTATCTTTGTAAAGTAAAAGTGAATAAAAAATTACTCTTTCTGTTAGTGTTTAATAATTATCAAACACTAACAAAGATCTTACGGCGATACATCCAATGCAATACCAGCATTTGTACTGCTAATAACGCAATCACCGCCATCAGGGGTTGCCATGCCGCTGGCACAGCTCGAACCACCCCACCAAATACGCTTTGGCTTACATAACCCCAATTCACTAGACTTGACGCTAAATAAATAATAATCGAGTTTGCACCTATGATCACAAATGGATACGCGGCGCGTTGCCCTGGCAGAATATCAACCAGTGCATAAAATACGGCGAGCAATATGGCACTCCAGCCAACGGTCACAAGCACAAATGAGCTGGTCCAAAGTTCTTTATTTACTGGGAACTGTAAATCCCATAACCAGCCTAAGCATACACTTACCACACCTGCGGCGAACAATAAGGCGGTCATTTTCCACTCGCCAATTTGCTGAGCACGTGCCACTAATTGACCTGCAAACACGCCCATTAATGCATTAACTATCGCAGGGATATTCGACAACACACCTTCTGGGTCTACTACACGGTTTTGATAACTAATCCCCGGCAGTAAGTGTGCATCAAACCATGCATTCCAACTCCCTGCTGCTGAAAGGTCACCAGCACTGCCACCCGGCACTGGAACAAAACAAAGTAGTAACCAATAACCCACTAAAATAGCCGCAGCGGTAATAATTTGTGTTCGTAAACCAGTATGCCAAACCAACATTGCACAGAAGAACCACGCAATAGCGATGCGGCCAAGCACACTGGCATAGCGAATTTCATCTAACGCCATCGGCATCCCTGTGCCCCAGCCGTGGTTATACAAAATACCCAATAAACACAATAGTAAAAGACGTTTACCCGCCTTACGGTAATACACTTTGCGCTCATCAAACGGTAAATGGTCAATGCGTTTCGGGGCTAACCCCATCGCAACACCCGATAAGAATATAAACAATGGGAAAATCAGATCGTAAAATGTGAAGCCATGCCAAACGCTGTGCACTGTGTGTGCTTCAAAAACTTTCCAGCCAGTCCAGCCAGTTAAAACGAAGAGCGCTGCGAATAGTGACTGTCCGCCTAATATCCAAAACATATCCATGCCGCGCAGTGCATCCAGCGATGCCAAACGTTTTCTTGTTGGTTGTGTTGTTGTCATTGTATTACCTTAAATAGAAAAAGCCCCGCGATACAACGGCGGGGTTTTTACCAGGGAAGCTTGTTATAGCGCTTTTCCAGCAATAAAGGTGGCTTGTACATTTTGCTGTGCGTCTAACACTACAAAGTCAGCGTCAAACCCGTTCAGTAAGCGACCTTTTTTATGTAAACCTAAATATTGTGCAGGATAAAGTGATGCCATACGTAAGCTCTCAGCAAGGCTAACATCCAATGTGTTCACTGTGTTGCGCACCGCACTTGCCATATCAAGTACGCTGCCTGCTAATTCACCGGTCGTTGAATTTAATCTATCGCCAGTACGAATAACTTTACGGCCATCAAAGAAATCAAACTCCATATCATCAGTCCCCACAGGTGGCATTGCATCTGTGACTAACATAATTTTTCCGCGCTGTTTGCTGCGAATTGCTAATTTAGCTGATGATGGGTGTACATGGTGACCATCAACAATTAAACCGCACCAGCTGTTATCATCCCAAAGTGCAGCACCCACAACACCAGGCTCTCGCGATGTAAATGCTGACATAGCATTAAATAAGTGGGTAAAACCATCTGCCCCTGCAGCAAGTGCTGCATTTGTGGTCGCAAAGTCTGCATTGGTGTGGCCAATTGATACTTTTACACCACACTCAACCAAGCGCGCGATATCATCAGCACTGACATTCTCAGGTGCTAAGGTAACCATTTTAATGCCTAAGTCTTGGCGGGCATAAATTGCAAATTCTTGCTCTGTAATAGGGCGAATAAATTGCTCGCTGTGGGTGCCTTTTTTCGGCAATGAAAGGTGCGGTCCTTCGAAGTGCACACCCATTACGCCCGGAACACCTTCAGCAATTGCTTGTGCAGTTGCATCGGCCGCTTTTGCCATGACTTCGACTTGGTCAGTGATCAGCGTTGGCATAATCGCTGTTGAACCAAACTGACCATGTGCTTTGGCTATTCTATCTAAGCAATCTGGCGTTTGTTCAGCGTTAAAAAACGCCCCGCCACCGCCATTCACTTGCACATCAATAAAACCGGGGGCCACTAACCCCGTTAATGCAACGGCATTAGCATCTGCTTCAACACGGTTAAATACACCATTATCGACGCTAAAATATACATCAGATAAAAATTCGTCACCGGTAAACAATGAACTTGCATGATAAATCGTCATTACAAACTTACCTCTTGGTTTTGTTCAAGCACAGATTGCTGAGCAAAATACACAGCGCCCATTTCCGGTGGTTGAATAGGAGATTCAACGCGTTTCGCAATATCTTCTGCAAGCCATTTATTTAATGGCTCAGCTAAACCGCCAATCATAGATAAACGTGGCGGGTTATTCTCTAATAAACGCTGAGCTAATTTACTGACGTAATCAGCACCCTCTTTAACAATCGAAACCGCAACTTTGTCATTGTTATTGGCTGCTTCAAATACATAGCGGGCTAATTTGGCAAAACTACTCGAAGGCTGACCTGACATTTGCTCAACAATCGCCATCGCATTGTCAGCTGCAAAATGCTCTGTGATCACGTTAGTTAGGTTTGTTGATTCGCCTAAGCCATCAAGGTCTAGTAATGTCGCTTTTATTGCTTCAAGACCCATCCAGGCGCCACTGCCTTTATCTCCCAGAGCAAAGCCATGACCGCCAAAGTTAGTTGTGCGACCATTTACACATGAGAAACCACATGAGCCAGTGCCTGTGATGATCACCGCACCATCACTCCCTTCGTGTGCGCCGATACAGGCTGTATGTAAGTCAGTAGTGAGGAACATTTGTTTAAATGGATGTTCCCATTCCATAACCTTGTCGTACAAACTTGGTAGGTTTACGCCTGCTAAACCTAAGCCAGCATAAAGCTGATGAACGGTTTCAAGCGGTAAACCCGCATCACGAAGTGCTAATTGTGTTGAGACCATAATTGATTCGAGAGTACGTTCCAAACCATGTAATGGATTTGCAGGACCACCTAGGCCAGTTCCTAATACACCTTGTTTAACAGAGTAGATAGTTGCTCGACATTTCGTTCCGCCACCATCAATACCAATAAACAATTGGTCCTCATTCACACTCTTCGCCATCATTTAACGACCCCTAGCCTTCGTTTAGTTTTTGTCTAAATCGCATTATTTTTCTTATCAGAATGCGAAATCATCTCAACCTTTGTTGATTTAATGTTACACAACAAATGACAGCGTTGTCATTATATTTTTTATAAAAATTCGTATAACTTTCATATTTATTTTTAATTTATTGAATTAAAACGCTTTATTTAACAGACAAGAAAATTAGAAACCACATCAACAATGTCCTATTACACCTTTATTTATGCTTTTTTGCATAATTTAGTGCGTTGTGCGTGACTATTCCTTTATTTATCATCAAGTGTAGCTAATGTTAGCTTAGCTGAAATAATACTTTAGTTAAACATTTTATTTTTATAGGAATATTTTTTACCTTGATAGTAGCAGTGAATCGTCAATACAATGAAATTCAGCAGCAGATTGCTTTAAGATATCAGCGGTGAGGTACTCTGCCCCATAGACATCACACGGTAGCTGATACTTATTCGCTAAGTGACCTAGTAATAATGCAAAATCACCATCACCCGAAAGTAATACCATTTTATCGAGCTGCTTAGCATGCTCTAGCATATCAATGGTTATGCCAACATCCCAATCCCCTTTCGCACTGCCATCTTTGCGTTGAATAAAAGGTTTCAGTTTTACCTCAAAACCAATTGCGCGCAGAATATTTTGAAACTGCGATTGCTTTTCATCGCCACGATATATTGCATACGCAATGGCGCAATCAATTTGATAGCGTTCGCTCATTTGTGCCCAAAAGGCATTGTAGTCAAAGTTTTTCTTGTAGCTTTCTCTACAGGTGTAATAAATGTTTTGTACATCTACAAAAATACCGGCTCTTGGCTTATCAGCTGCTGACATAGTTTTCTGTTCTTTAGTGATTTGTGTTCACTGTAGCATATCTAGGTTGATATTTACGAAAAAGTAACCTAAATTGGTTACATAAAACAAAGTAACCAAATTTGGTTACTTATCGCGATGTAACTAAATTAAGTTACTTAATCTAAGGGATCATAATGATTGCGGTGATCAGCGGTGATTTAATTAAATCACAAAAAATTCCACAGCAAGAATACGACGCTATGCTTTATCAGCTTGATCAAAGCTTGCGCTTTGTTGCCAAGCGTTTTAATGCAAGCTTTACCATTTACCGTGGCGATGCATTACAAGTACAGCTAACAAAGCCAGAACTGGTGTGTCATGCAGCCATCTTGTTGTATTTGCAAATGAAAGCAGCCAATTACGAGCTGCGACAAAGCTTGGCTATTGGCTCACTCGATAACCCCCGCGCCGATATTAAAACAGCCACAGGCAGTGCTTATACCTTATCAGGCCGTGGTTTAGATAACATGAGCCAGCAACGCTTAGTGTTAAATATTGAAAATAACACCCTTGAAGAAGCCTTTGCGCTTAATATTGCGCTTGTCGAAGTCCTGCTTGAAAAAATGAGTCAAAAGCAGGCCAATGCCCTGTTTTATTATTTAACCGCTGAGAACAATAGCCATGCAGAGCTTGCCAAAGAGCTTAATACTAGCCGAGAGAATGTCACTAAGTTACTCAACCTAGCCCATTATCAACTTATCGAGCGCTTTATAAATTATAGCCAAACCACACTCAAAGGATTGTTATGACCAGTTTTGCTCTATTACTCACCGCGTTAGTACTGGGCCACTTACTTGCAGACTTTTATTGGCAGCCAATGAGCTGGGTACACGACAGAAACAACCGTCACTTTCGTGCCAGTAAACTCTATTTGCACGTATTAACACACGGCGTGACTTCTTTAGCAGTGCTAACACTGTGGGAATACACCTACGGCTGGCAAGAGTTCTCTCGTGTATTGTTAGCAACGGTTGCGATTATGCTAAGTCACTATGTCATTGACTTGGCAAAGTCATACTCAAATAAAGGCGTAGTGCCGTTTTTACTCGACCAGTTGGCGCATCTTGTTGTGATTGTAATGCTAAGCGTTTGGCTTAGTGATAAGAATGAATTTTATAGCTTAGCGTGGCAAAAGCTGATTGCCCTCGATACTTTGTTTGTTATTGCAGCTTATTTATTGGTGCTTAACCCAAGCTCTGTGTTTATTCGCATGATGCTAGAGAAAATCAATATTCAGATAAACAATGAAGGCAGCATTCCTGCCGCGGGGCATTTTATTGGCTTGCTCGAGCGAGTGTTAATGTTGAGCTTTATCTTGTTAGGTGAATACGGCGGCGTGGGCTTTCTACTGGCGGCCAAATCTATCTTTCGATTCGGTGATTTAAAAGAAAGTAGCGAAAAACAACTTACTGAGTATGTCATGCTGGGCACTTTGTTAAGTGTCACCGTGACACTCTTTATTGGTGTCGCCACCTTATATTGCATTAAACTCATTTAAAACAAAAAACGCGCAATTGCGCGTTTTTTGTTTTAACTGTTATTAACTATCCGCAGCGGGTTTACGTCTTGGGCGAGATGGCCCCGATACACGCTGACGATTACCCGCAGGTTTATTACCTGCTGGTTTAGTGCTATTCGATTTTTTCCCGTTGTTAGCGCCTTTTTGGTTTTGGCCCTGCTCTTTACCCTTACCCTGCCACTTACCTTGTGAAGGTCGCTTTTGCGATTTAGGTTTTGGCTTTTGTGCAGATTTTGCTGCACCTTGACCATCTTGAGCTGGTGCTTTTGGCTTTTTCGGTTTCTTTGGTTTTTTCGGCTTGATTGGACGCGTATCTAGTGGCTTTTCAGCAACTGGTTTGCTTGGCTCAAAGCCTGCTTCGGTTGCACGCGGAATAAGCTCACCAATAAATCGCTCAATACCATATAAATCGTCAGCATCATCTGCTGTTACAAACGAAATAGCATGGCCCGATGCACCAGCTCGGCCTGTACGGCCAATACGGTGTACGTAATCTTCATAAATATTCGGTAAATCGTAGTTAACAACGTGAGGTAGCTCAACAATATCAAGACCACGGGCAACGATATCGGTTGCAACTAGTACGCGCACTTCACCGGATTTAAAGCCTTCGAGTGCTTTAACACGAGCGCCTTGCGATTTATTCCCGTGAATGGCAGCGCCGACAATATCATCGCGTTCAAGCTGCTTAACTAAACGGTTAGCACCATGCTTAGTACGGCAAAATACCAATACTTGCTGCCAATCGTTAGTACGGATCAGGTGGCTAAGCAATGCTGTTTTACGTGATTTATCTAGCGCATAAACAGATTGAGCAACCGTTTTAGCTGTGGTGTTTTTTGCCGCGACTGAAATTTCAACGGGGTCGTTAATGAGCCCTTTTGCAAGTTCACGAATTTCGTCAGAAAAAGTCGCTGAGAACATCAAGTTTTGACGTTTAGCAGGCAATTTAGCAATGATACGTTTGATGTCATGAATAAAGCCCATATCAAGCATACGGTCGGCTTCATCAAGGATCAGCACTTCTAAATCATCAAACTTAACAGCATTTTGATTGTGTAGGTCTAATAAACGACCAGGTGTGGCAACTAAAATATCAACACCTTTACGAAGGCGCATCATTTGCGGATTAATTTTAACGCCGCCATAAACAACAAATGAGCTAACATTTGAATGCTTAGCGTATTGCTCAACATTTTCGCTTACTTGTAAAGCCAGCTCACGGGTTGGTGCCAATACTAATGCACGTACTTTATTGCCACCCGCTTTAGGGCCTTTTGACAAACGCTCAATTAACGGCAGCGTAAAACCTGCAGTTTTACCTGTGCCAGTTTGCGCTGCGGCCATAACATCACGGCCTTCAATGATCGCAGGGATAGCTTGTGATTGAATAGGCGTAGGTGCTTCATAGCCCTTTTCTAAAACTGCATTTACTAAAGCTGGTGATAAACCTAACCCATCAAAACTCATACTATCTCTCTTTAAAAAATTCAGCCGATTCGGCGAAGTGCGCGCATTATACCTAGGATAGTCAATAATGCATGGAATTATTTACAAACTAGTACTTAATAGTGAACTTAGCAGCCTAATTTCAGGCATAAAAAAAGCGGCTCAAATGCCGCTTTGTCTTATATACCCATATCACCTCAAGGTGGTTCGGGTATAACCAATCTTTACTTAACACCAAGTTCGCGTAAACGCTCTTGTAAGTAACTGTCTGCTGTGTAGCGCTCAGAAAGCACAACATCAGGACGCGGGTGTAAGAATAATGGTAACGAAATACGTGATTTCGTTGACGCTTTACCCGTTGGGTTGATCACGCGGTGAATCGTTGATGGAAAGTAACCACCTGACGCTTCTTGTAACATGTCACCAATATTGATGATCAGGTTACCAAAATCACATGGTACGTCTAACCAACCACCATCTGTTTTTTGTACTTGTAAACCTGGCTCATTCGCCGCAGGTAATACAGTTAGTAGATTGATGTCGCCATGCGCTGCTGCACGGATTGCACCTGGCTCTTCATCACCTGTCATTGGTGGGTAATGCAGAATACGCAGAAGTGTTTGCTCAGAGTTAGCAATCATATCTTTAAGGTCGATAGAGAACTTAGCGCGCACCTCTTCTGGTGCTTCAGCTTGAACCCAGCTTAATAATGTTGCTGCAAACTCATTCGCTAAACGGTAGTACTCACGGATTTCTTCTTCTAGCTGTGCTGGAACGCGGCCTTTTGGATAAACGTGGTAGTACTCTTTAATATCTTTAACGGTAAAGCCTTTTGCAACTTCTGACACTGATGGTGGGAAGTAACCATCTTGTGTTTCTTTTGAAAATAAAAACTCGTGCTTTTGCTCAGAATTAAAGAATTCTTGCCAATTTTTGTAAATAGACTCAACTAATGACTGAGGGATTGGGTGATTTTTTAGTACACCGAAACCTGTGTTTCTTAGTGACTCAACAAATTGAGCGGCCGCATCGCTCGCTTTATAATCAACGGTAGGTAAATGTTGCATTTGTCTTTTCCAGTGAATAAGGTTCAAGAAGTCTGTGCTAAGCATAGCATTTCTTCATTATAGCGCTTCGCGAGGATAGAGAAACACAGGTAAAAACATAAGGACTTATGTCCGCTCCACCTTGCTTAGCTCCTTAACTTTGATACAGATCAAGCAACAAATCATTTGCTATTTATTAGCAAGTAAAAATGCGTTGAGCTCTTTACTCATTCGTTCTACAAGCGCTTTTGGGCCACCATCATACATATCGTTATGGCACGAATCTTTAAGCTTAATTTGCGTCACTGGGTACATAGCAAGTTCTTGCTGCGTTAGCAATACGTTGTCATCTGCTGGAAAATCGCTACCGCGTAGTGTCAGTACAGCAATATTTTTGTTTCTTGGGGTCAGCATACGGCGATGATCAAGGGTGATCAGCTTAGCTACCTTAGCAGGATAAATAGCGGCATATAACGCTGCAATATCACCGCCATTTGAGTGCCCAAATAAAGTGAGCTGATTAAAGTCATACGCAGGGTATCGCTTTGCAAGTTCTACGGCTAAAAACTCAAGGGTTTGTACACCGCGGTGCCAGTTTTCCATGCGTGTGGTCATGTAGGGTGGCTCAGGGTTTAAACTCGGATCGCCTTTTAACTCATGAGCCACTTCAACCGTTAAATAACCATGCTGATGAAAGGCCTGCTGGGCAAATTGATACTCTGTATGCGCCATACCATAGCCTGCCCCAATAAACGCCACGGGGCATTTCTTTTTTATCGTGCATTTGCTATCGGCTGCTGTAATGGTCACCGGAATATGGCGTGCCCGCTCAGTATCAAACAGTGTCTCTGTTTGATTTGCAAAGGCTGTTTGCCCGCAAAGCGTTAAAGCGAGCAATAGCGCCGGCTTTTTAATATTTAACATGCTAATTTGAATTCTAAACTACGTTTAACCATAGGCCACTCACCATCAATAATTGAAAACACCACGGTGTCGCGTACGCATCCATAAGCCATTATTTGGTGATTACGAAGCACCCCATCTTGTTTCGCCCCTAAGCGAGCAATGGCATTGCGCGAAGCCTGATTATGCCAATGGGTACGAAACTCAACAGCAATCACATTAAGTGTTTCAAATGCATAACTCAGTAGCAGTTTTTTACATTCAGTATTAACTCCAGTACGCTGAAAACGCTTGGCATACCAGGTATAGCCAATTTCTAAACGGCGGTTTTTACTGTCGATATTACAAAAGCGAGTTGAGCCTATCACCTCATCGGTGTGTTTATCGATGACAGCAAATGGTATTGCGCGACCAAGTGACTGTTGTTCAAACGCCATATTTAAATAATCGTCAACACGTTCTTCATTGGGCACTGAGGTAAACCAAAGCTCCCAAAGCTTTCCATCTGAAGCGGCGTTTACTAAAGCATCACGGTGCTCAAGCGTTAACGGCACTAATTTAACAAATTGACCTTCTAAGGTGATGGGGCTTAAATCCATAACTTTCCTTAACCTTAATTAGTAATAATATTTAATCCACCAGCTCTATATCGAGCCCTGCTAATAAATCCAAAGCGGCATAACGTTCAAATTTGGCCTTACTGATATTGTTAGCTGTTATATCAATGGCGAAATGACTGGCACCAATAAAATTAGCTTTACTGAGGTTGGTTTGTTGAAACAAGCTGTCACGAAAGTCCGTATCAGTAAAATCAGCAGATGTTAAATCTGCATGTCTAAAATCAACATCTTTGGCAAAACAGCTACGCATTTTTAAAGCTTTTAAACTAAGTTCAAAAAAGCTGCTGTGGCTAAGTTCACAGCCAACAAAACTCACTGGAGCACGGCTGGCGAGTAGCGGCCAATCAACATCAGTAAAACGAACACTGGTTAATTTACACTGTTTAAAGCTTACTTCTTCAAGCGAGGTGTATCTAAGCCCAAGCGCAGCTAAATTACAATTTTTAAACTCACACTCTATAAACCGGCAGTTTTCAAACTGACTATTGCTAAAGTCACAGTCAATAAATTCACATTGCTCAAATTCGCAATGCGAAAATGTTTGCCCTGCAAGGTTTGCTTCAAAGGTGTGTTCAAAATAAAGGGAATGGCTTGCGATCACGCGGTGGTCTCAATATCTTGTTTAAGCGCAAGTACAGCAATAAAAATAAGACCAAACAATGGAATTAACGCTAGTAACCCACCAATAACGGCCACCATGATAGGCGTGGAGGTTTTGCGCTTACCCAAGAAATAGCTGATAGCGGCAAACACAGGGATTAAAATAACAATTATTTGCCCGATTAAAGTTGCATTGATATTCATACTCTTTCCTTGAAGAACATACTAAATATTCATTTAAGCACAAAAAAACCCTAAGGCATACACCTTAGGGTTTTCGTTGATCAGCTTATAAATTATTCAGCGTCTTTCGCTACAACATCAATTGCAAGCTCAGTTAATGCATCGGCATTTGCTTTGCTTGGTGCATCTGTTAATAAACATGATGCTTGCGTTGTTTTAGGGAAAGCAATAACGTCACGAATATTATCAGTACCGCATAGCAGCATAACTAAGCGGTCAAGACCAAACGCAAGACCTGCATGCGGTGGCGTACCGTATTTAAGTGCATCAAGTAAGAAGCCAAACTTGTCTTGCTGCTCTTGCGCTTCGATACCTAAAATTCTAAATGCTGTTTCTTGCATTTCTGCATTGTGAATACGTACCGAACCACCACCAACTTCGTAGCCGTTTAATACCATGTCGTATGCATCTGATAGTGCACCAGCTGGGTTTGCTTCAAGCTCTTCAGGAGAAATACCTTTCGGTGCAGTGAATGGGTGGTGAACCGCATGCAATGTACCTTCGTCGTCTTCTTCGAACATTGGGAAGTCAACTACCCATAATGGTTTCCAGCTATCAAGATCAGTAATACCTAAATCAACACCAATCTTAAGACGTAGCGCGCCCATCGCTTCGTTTACAACGTTACGCTTATCAGCACCAAATAAAATGATGTCGCCAGATTGTGCGTTAGTACGCTCAAGTAACTGGTTGATCACCTCTTCGTTTAAGAACTTAGCGATTGGTGACTGTACACCTTCAACGCCCGCTGCACGGTCGTTCACTTTCATCCATGCTAGGCCTTTCGCGCCATAGATACCGATGAATTTAGTGTAATCGTCGATTTGTTTACGAGAAAGCTCAGCACCGCCTGGTACAGTTAATACAGCAACACGGCCTTTTTCGTCATTAGCAGGACCAGAGAATACTTTAAACTCAACGTCTTTTACTAAATCAGCAACGTCTACAAGTTGCATTGGGTTACGTAGGTCTGGTTTATCAGAACCATATAAACGCATTGCTTCGCTGTATGGCATTACTGGGAAGTCGCCTAAGTCAACGTCTAGTAATGATTGCCACATTTCGCGGATCATTTTCTCAGTCATTGCACGCACTTCATCAGAGCTCATGAATGACGTCTCTAAATCGATTTGTGTGAATTCTGGCTGACGGTCAGCACGTAAGTCTTCGTCACGGAAACATTTAACAATTTGATAGTAACGGTCAAAGCCCGACATCATTAATAATTGTTTAAATAACTGTGGTGACTGAGGTAAAGCGTAGAAGCTACCTTTATGAACACGGCTAGGTACTAAGTAGTCACGGGCACCTTCTGGTGTTGCTTTTGTTAGTACTGGTGTTTCGATATCTAGGAAACCGTTGTCATCTAAGAAACGACGCACAAAGCTGCTCGCTTTTGCACGAAGTTTGATACGGTCGCTCATTTCAAGACGACGTAAATCTAAGTAACGGTATTTTAAGCGGCGCTCTTCAGAGTTTTGCTGATTAAAATCAAGTGGTAATGGCTCAGAACGGTTGATGATAGTTAAGCTTGTGCCTAAAATTTCAACTTCACCTGTTGCCATGTCTTTATTTACTTGGCTATCAGGGCGTGCGCGAACAACACCTTTTAACTGCACACAAAACTCTTGACGTAGTTTATTCGCAGTATCCATTAATCCTTCTACTTCAGGATCAAAAACAACTTGTACTAAACCTTCTCTGTCACGTAAATCGACGAAGATAAGACCACCAAGGTCACGGCGTTTGTTGATCCAACCACATAGTTCAACTTCTTGATCTACGTGAGATTTATTTAGCTGTCCGCAATATATAGAGCGCATAGTATTCCTGTCAGTTAAAGACTTATAGCCGCCTGCTCTTAAGAGTTCGCTATTTTGAGAGCAAAAGCCACTATACAAAGTAATCATTTAAGGCAGAGCATTATACCCAAACCATCGCAAAATGCGAGTGCCAGCAGTGCCTGTCGGGGGCTAAATATACACCCCGACTTCTGAGCAAACATTTCTTTTGATACACTAGCTAAAGTTTAAATTTATTGGTTGATTTAATGCTGTATTTAGGTTGTCCGCAGTGGTCTAGCACCGCATGGAAAGGAAATTTGCTCTCTAGTCACTGTAAAAGCGCCGACATGCTCAGTGAGTATGCGCAATGCTTTAACTCAGTCGAGGGCAACACCAGTTTTTATGCTGACCCAAGTCATGAGTCATTATTACGCTGGCATGATGCGGTACCCGAAGACTTTAAATTTACGTTTAAGTTTCATCGGCGTTTTAGTCACGAATTACAACTGACGAATATAACTAGTGAGCTTAATGCATGGCTAAACTTATTTGAGCCAATTTTTGCTAAAACGGGGCAAATCATGTTACAGCTACCCCGCGCCTTTGGACCAGATGCCCTACCCCTTCTTGCAAATTTTATTGCACAACTCCCCAAACAACTTAGTTACGGTGTAGAAGTACGTCACCCCGGCTTTTTTAATAAAGATGATGCTGAAATTCGTTTAAATCAGCTGTTAATTGAAAATAATATAGATCGCATCAGCATGGATACCCGCGCTTTATTTGCTGTTCCCGCCGATACCGATGCACTCATTGATGCGCAAAAGAAAAAGCCTTATTTACCTGTGCATGCCATTGCAACAGGAAATCAGCCTATGCTGCGCTTTGTGATTGCCAGTCTTGAACATGAATACAAGTCGTATTACCAGCCATGGCTGAAAAAAGTAAAACAGTGGCTTGATGAAGGAAAATCACCCTATTTGTTTTTTCATACCGCAGATAATCGCCAGTCACCACTTTTAGCAAGACAGTTTTGCCAAGATTTAGGTTACAATCACCCCGTGCTTGCACCTTTTATGGGTGAACGCGAAGCAAGCCAAAGCAGTTTATTTTAGCGCCCGATTTATCAGAGAAAACATGAAAGATTACAGCCGTTATTTTCAAGGTTACCCGCCTCAAATCATTGAGCAAGTGTTACAGCTATTTAATGGCGACAGGGCCGCAAAATACCTTAAAGGCAAATACCCTGATGCGCATAGCATTACCAGCGATAAAGCTTTATACAATTACGCCACTGAACTAAAAAAGCGCTACCTTAAAAATGCCCTGCCTTTTGGTCGTGCCGCATTCAAAAAACAAGGCGATATGGTCACAAATGCCTTAGGCACCCATACTTTTCGTATGCAAGGTAAAACCCGAAAACACGATCTTGCCATTAATAGCGACCTGCTTCGCGCACCTGAACCACTTCTCAAAGCACTCGTCGTACATGAGCTGGCTCACTTTAAAGAAAAAGACCACAACAAAGCCTTCTATCAACTTTGCTGCCACATGGAGCCGCAATATCATCAACTAGAACTAGATTTAAGAATATTCAGTGTGTTGGTAGGTGAAGGGAAAAATCCGTATTAAAACTATCAGCTAAAAACTGACGGCTGAAAGCTGACAGCTAAACTTCTGAAACCTCAAACCTTCTTTGCCCTATCAGCTGCCCAGACTCGGTAACCACTTTGACGACCCATTTCCCTGCAGCATTAGCAGGGAAATTCGTTTTATGGCTCCACGCTCGATAGCCCTCTTTACGACCACCAGAAATATCCAAGGCTATACGGTCAACTTCTTTTCGATTATGCACCCAAACGTGGAAGATTTTCTCATTTAAACCTCGCGGTGCTTTTACCGCACTAAAACTATATAGACCGTTTTCATGTAAGCTCTGCTCAGTGAGTTCTGTTATTGGCGAAAGCGGTTTACGAGCTTGTGCATCTAGCTGATATGACATACTCATATCGGTTAAACGCAGTGCTGCAGGTGGCACAAAACTACGTAATTGCCAAAGCCCGGCACCTAATGAACAAAGCAATAACACCAACAACGGAAAACGCCACCATTTAGCATTAGGCATCAAATTGCCAAGACTGGGGACCGTTAAAATAACAGCTGTTATTAGTGCAATTTCAAAACTTTGGCTGGTCGTTAACTTTAATAAAATAGGCAAGGTAACCGACAGCACGACAAACAAAGAAAAGCTATGAAACACACTAAACCAGACACTGTGCCTTGCAAGCTTTTTATAATAGAGAGGATCAACAACAGAAACGAACGCACAAAGTATAATTAAAGCGGTAAACGCGGCCTGACCATGGTCCCAAGTAGTCACCGCTAAGAAAAATGGTAAAGCAAAAAACAAACTTTCTTGCTGCACAACTTGCAGCGCAAAGCGCATCACATTAGGCGACACCGCCACACCAAAACGCTCCTCTACCTTATCTCTTAGCCAGTTATCTATTAACAACCACAACCAAGTGACTAATAACAAAATAGAGATAAGCTGCGAAAACGATTCTTTTCGTTCAACAAAGACATAGCTTGCTACACCACTACAAAAAGCCAACACCGCCATCAACCCCGGCCGCTTCTGCATCATGAAAACAAATTTAGTTATAAAGTTTTTTAAGTAATTCATGCAATCATCAAATCCATTTAAGGCTTTATGAGTAAAGCATAAATTGGATGAATGTAGGCTTTAAAACGAGCTTTAAGTTCAAAGCTTTAAGCTGTAAGTTTTGAGCCAAGACTAATTACTCAACCGCATCGATTATGAAGGTTCGTAAATAACAATTTGACTCAACCACCAGTTAAGTTCATCGTCAATTTGCCATGCCTCACATGAATTCAGATGTTTTAAAATTACCTGCTTATCAGACTGACAACACATAGCTTTTAATACAAGATTACCATTTTCCCAAAGTGTTGCTCTTGCTATAAGGCCATTGCCTTTAATTTCGATGTATTGAGCTTTAATTGGCTCACCCAATTGAGCAGAGAGAACCACCTTGAGCTTTTCAATTGTCAAAATTTTAGATTTTGAATTTCTCCAATTATCTAATTCTTGCAGCATTATTTTCCTCAACATAAGAATGTAAGCAATTGCTACCAAGCACTATTTTTATACCGAGGTAGCTTACAAGGCTCTTAACCTAATGAGTCAAAGCAAATTTCCGTATAACTCTCATGTGAAATACCTAGGGTAAATTTGCCATACTCAGCTTGATCAGATTCGCTATATTCGAGCCAAAGTTGTTTTGCTTCTAACAAATCAGAAATATTATCAATCTCTCGGACTCCATTAAGTACAACATGTAGAGTCTCCGATTGAGTTTGGAATGTAACAAACACTTGAAACTCACTCCCAGCGCGTTTTAACTTCACTTCATCGACTATAACATCTTGGTATATGTGATTAAACTTCAATTCAATTGCCTATTGAGTTATTTCAGTAGATTAATTTATGTATTACACACCAAGACATTAACTTAATGAAAGCTGAAAAACCATATTTCAAACTTAGGGTTCGGTACCCTCAATTGAATTTCAGCGTTGAAATAAACTCAACATAGAACACTAAGTCTTATAGCCTTTTCAAAACAAAAAAACGCGGCCTGACCCGCACCTCTATTTTATCTGACGGCTGAAAGCTCATGTTAAATAAAAACACTTTTGACTATTCAATCAAACTTGGATAACTTCAGTCGAACACCTAAAATGCTTGAAATTATTTTTTCACAGTGGAGGGGGTGGAGAATAGAGGTAGATTATGCACGTTAAATTGAAATTCACTTTAATACTTTCTTTATCATTACTTTCTATTGGCTGCGCAAAAGCAGAGCAATGTGCAGAGTCAATGCAACTAGGTGAAACTACTTTGTATTCAGAGTGTCGAGGTGCTGAAGCAATTTCATCCAGTACTATACACTCATCAATGAGCCTAGATGAAGCATTCGAGATGATGTTGAATATTTTAGAGTCTAAGGGTGATATTCAAGCTTCAAAAAACGATTTATATGTTTCTATTTTTTCAATAATGCAGACAGAAAAATTTAATTTTAGAGTAACTTCTTTTCCTAACGGGATATTATTGGCTTCTGAGAATACTAGCGCAATTTATCTGAAAATAGATGAGAAAACATGGTTACAAAAGGTTCTGTAACGTACACATTAAAAAATGTTAAATTGCAACTTAAATCGCATTCCACCCTGCATTTATTTACTATTTAGCATTTTATAACAATACACATAACGCCTCCCATTTATTGATTCAACAAACCTCGCATTAATATCAAATTAATAACTGAACCCAATATAAGCCCAATATACAATTGAAAAGTTAGTTTCCAGTTAATATTTAATCTTGTTAATAACTGAAATTAACTCCTAATAAAATAAAAGGTAAAGAAAGGAATATCTAATGCCATTAAATGCAAACGTAAAAACAGAGGTTATTAAAAATACTGAGAAGTTTGAAGGACGAGTTCCTCATTTGTATCTTGATACCAGAGGATTAGATACTGTGGGAATCGGTCATCTAATTTAAAACAAAGCAGCCATGGCATCAGTTGTCATGTATAAAAATAATTCAAACAACACGCTTGTGTTAGCTTCATTAGCTGAGAAGCAAGCTGAGTATGACTCGATAAAAAAGCAACCCTATGGCTTTAGTCGCAATGCAAATTTTTACAAATTGCATACAACTTTAATTATGAAAGACCATGATATAGTAGCGCAAAAAGAAAAACACATTTTAAAATTCTATAGTGAACTTACTAAATATTACACCACGTCTAATGGCTTCGTTAAAAGCTTTGATTTAATGCCCTATTCAGTACAGAAAGCATTACTTGATATGGTCTTTAATTTGGGCTGCGTACGCAGTATGTAAAAATGAATAACGCCATTAAGAAAGAAGACTGGATTGTTGCAGCAGTTGAGAGTAAAAGGGTTGGCATTTCAAGTTCAAGAAACAACTATGTCAGCAACTTATTCCTTTCTGCCCAAAAACAGTCAATCACACCTTAAGAGGTTAAAAGCATGTCTCAGCAATTATTACGTTTAGGAATATACGTTAGTGTTATTTTTACCTTGTTAAGCGCTTGCTCTACAAGCAACCAACCATCAAAACAACAGCAAAACATTGAAACTGCTTGGCTAAACCCTTTGATATTTGAACAACAAATCGAGACTAATGACTCTTTGGAGGATATCAAATTCAATATTGAGTTTACAGGAACTCACAAAAAGCCATTTTTTGCTAAAGGGTGCTCTTTTGTACTTCAAAGCGGCGATGATATTGTTGTGGACTGGGAGTATGACCGCTGGCAATGGCTTAAAGCCAACTGTGTGGGGGCAAATAGATACTTCAACGCACCAAAAACTGCCTATAGTTTCTGGCCTGAATTATTTGACTTCGAAACAATTAAGCACCTTCCTGCTTCGGCGATTCCCAATTTAGGAGGCGAAAGTTTAGAAGGGCGAACTGGTAGTTTATCTTCTTACGATAAAAGCCTTACGTTCGTTGCAGCATCACGTGAAAACAGTATTTCGGTAGAGGTAGATGGTTTAGAGGTGCATTATACTCAAGTTGCACGTGCAGACTTTAATCATGATGGTTACCAAGATATTTTCATCCGTATGGATTGGTTTGTAAAAGATGCGTTTGGGAAAGGAACTGATTGGGTAGTACTAACTAAATTATCCTCAGTTGAAGATCCTATGTTGCTATGGCGAAATTAGAAAATTAAATATGGATGTGTAATTTAGAATCTATAAACAAATCCACATTGAACTCAACAAACAATTTAAACACAAAAAAAGCGCGGTCTAACCCGCGCCTCTATTTTTATCTGACGGCTGAAAGCTGATGGCTGACAGCTCAAGTCTTTGGGTTACAAACCAAGTTCTGCCATAAAATCATCATCTGCATCGTCTGCTTGTGATGATGCTTTTTGCTTTTCAGCTTTTTGTTTAGCTTCGTTTTCGATGATGTCATCTGGGTCAACCGCTTCTGAAATATCAAAGTCATGTAGTTTGATAAATTCAGTTTTATCCATGGCTAATTCTAGATAGAAGATATTTTGCTTCGCTGTGGTGAAAGTCACACGGCGTGCTTGTGGTCTATCCATGGTGGTATCAACAGAAATTTGCACCTGTTTATTAATCGCCATCATCTTAGGTTGGTTTTGCGTAATAGAAGTATGCAGTTGGTCGCGTACTTTTGACGTAAAGTCACCAACGATTTGGTTCATCAGCTCGCCGAGTACGTTTGCCACATCATCTGATAAATGGCTTTGTGCAATTTCGTCTTCTGGCATACCCATGTTACGCATATAGTCATGGTAAATTTCCATGGCTGCTTGCGCTGTGAAGTTTGTTACCACAAGACCGGTAAAGCCACCATCGAACAATACAAAACAGCCAATATCTGGGCGCATACAGGTGCGGGTGATTTTTTGAACCATGGCAGAATAACTAATACCGTTACCGCTTGCTGAAGACAGAACTCCAGTCACTGAATGACACAGAGTTGATAAGATATCTTCTGTACTGATCACTTTGCTTTTTGTCATTAAACTTCTCTTTTTTGTACTTGTTATTGATAATTCTAGCCAAGCTACTGAATTTATCACTGACTATCCAGTTAAAAATGCTAAAATAGCGGTATTATTTTTTAAAGAGACTGTTCACGTGACGCAAAAAGACAGTATTTATGCCACTGAGCAAGCGGTTAAAGACTTTAGCTTTGACCAACATGTAGTAGAAGTTTTCCCTGATATGATCCAGCGCTCGGTGCCAGGTTATGCAACTATTGTTAGCACCATGGGTAAGCTGGCTGGTGAGTACGCGCAAAGCAATTCAAACCTATACGACTTAGGCTGTTCTCTTGGAGCCGTAACTTTAAGTATGCGCCGCAATATTCGCACTGATAACTGTAATATCATTGCTGTTGATAATTCAGAAGCGATGGTTGAGCGCTGTAAATTACATTTACAAGGTTTTCGCTCTGACGTGCCGGTCACAGTTACACTGGGTGATATCAACGATTTAGCTATCGAGAATGCCTCTGTGGTCGCGATGAACTTTACACTACAGTTTATTCCACCTGAAAAGCGCCAAGCGGTGCTTGAAAAGATTTACGCAAATTTAAAACCAGGCGGTGTTTTGCTGCTGAGCGAAAAAATTAGAGGTGAAAATGAGCAATCCGATAATTTGCTCATTGATTTACACCATGATTTTAAACGTCACAACGGCTATTCGGAGCTTGAGATCAGCCAAAAGCGTACGGCTATCGAGAATGTCATGCGCCCTGATCATTTATCTACCCACTTAAACCGATTAAGTGAAATTGGTTTTAGCCAAACGCAAGTGTGGTATCAATGTTTTAACTTCTGCTCGATGATTGCAATCAAGTAATCATCACAACGATATAAAGAGTATTTCATGTCTCAATGGTTTAACCAATTTTACGCTGCGATTGCACAAAGCCCGCTTAGCCACTGGCTCGAAACTTTGCCTGGTCAATTAAAACACTGGGAACTCGAAGCCAGCCACGGTGATTTACCGAAATGGCAAAAAGTGCTGAAAAACTTACCTGAGGTAAGCACAAACCATGTGAATCTTCAGGATAAAGTACAAATTGGCACCGGTGATGAGCTATCTGAAGGTCAGCAAAAACAGTTAACGCATTTATTAAAGCGCATGATGCCATGGCGTAAAGGGCCATTTAGTTTACACGGTATCGAAATTGATACTGAGTGGCGCAGTGATTGGAAATGGGATCGTTTACTGCCTCATATCGAACCGTTAAAAGGCCGCACTGTGCTTGATATTGGCTGTGGCTCAGGTTATCACTTGTGGCGCATGCGCGGTGAAGGCGCTAATTTTGTAGTGGGCATTGATCCATCCGATTTATTCTTATGCCAATTCCAAGCGATAAAGCATTATCACCAAGATGAAAACGTGCATTTATTGCCATTGGGTGTTGAAGCTCTGCCTGAGCTAAAAGCATTCGATACGGTATTTTCAATGGGGGTTTTATATCACCGCCGTTCACCTATCGACTTTTTAGCGCAATTAAAAGCACAGCTTCGTCCAGGGGGTGAGTTAGTCCTTGAAACACTGGTTGTAGAAGGTGATGAGCACACAGTTTTAGTGCCAACTGACCGCTATGCAAAAATGCGTAATGTATGGTTTATCCCAAGCACCGCGGCATTAAAACTATGGATGGAACGCGTTGGCTTTAAAGATGTACAAGTTAAAGACTGTGCAATCACAACGCTTGAAGAACAACGCAAAACCCAGTGGATGGAAAACGAATCATTAGTCGACTTTTTAGACCCTAATGACACCAGCAAAACCATTGAAGGTTACCCTGCCCCTCTGCGCGCTATTTTAACCGCGAAAGCTTAACAAATAGTGAGAAGTTTCGAGTTTCAAGGTTAAAAGTTCATTTGCTTGATACTTTTGCCTTGTAACTTGAAAACAAAAAACCGGACAACTGTCCTTGTCAAGTCGGTTAAAGTGATTTTTCAACTAGCCGCGCCAGTGCAATTGTTGTAAAATACGCGCGTTTCTAAGCAACCCACATGCAACTTTTTTGAGGAAAACCTGTGAGCGAACAAAAACAGTCTCTTAGCTATAAAGACGCGGGCGTAGATATCGATGCCGGTAATGCACTTGTTGAGCGTATTAAAGGCGTAGTTAAAAAAACCAGACGTCCTGAAGTAATGGGCGGTATCGGTGGTTTTGGCGCACTTTGCGAACTACCAACTGGCTATAAAGAGCCTGTACTGGTTGCTGGCACAGACGGTGTTGGTACAAAACTACGTTTAGCAATCGATCTTAAAAAGCACGACACAGTGGGTATCGACCTTGTTGCTATGTGTGTAAACGACCTTATTGTACAAGGTGCAGAGCCACTATTTTTCCTTGATTACTATGCAACGGGTAAATTAGACGTAGATACTGCGGCTGATGTTGTAACAGGTATTGGTAAAGGCTGTGAGCTTTCTGGCTGTGCATTAATCGGTGGTGAAACTGCTGAAATGCCAGGTATGTACGACGGTGAAGACTACGATATGGCTGGTTTCTGTACTGGTGTTGTAGAAAAATCAAAAATTATCGACGGTACTAAAGTTGCTGCAGGCGATCAATTAATCGCTCTTGCATCAAGTGGTCCTCACTCAAACGGCTTCTCATTAATTCGTAAAGTTCTTGAAGTATCTGGCGCAGACACGAGCGCTGAGCTTGAAGGCAAAACACTTGGCGATCACCTTTTAGAGCCAACTCGTATCTACGTTAAACAACTACTTGAGCTATTCAAGCAGGTTGACGTACATGCGTTATCTCACATCACGGGTGGTGGTTTCTGGGAAAACATCCCGCGCGTACTTCCTGAATCTGCAAAAGCAGTAATCAAAGGTGACAGCTGGAAATGGCCTGTTGTTTTCAACTGGTTACAAGAAAACGGCAACATCACAACACACGAAATGTACCGTACATTCAACTGTGGTGTAGGCATGGTTTTAGTTGTTCCAGCTGACAAACTTGAGCAAAGCTTAACAATCCTTAAAGATCTTGGCGAAAATGCATGGCATATCGGTGAGATCCAAGATGCGAAAGCAGGCGAAGAGCAAGTAGAAATTTTAGGTGGTCGTGACTAATGACCCCTTGTCGTCTTGTTGTATTAATTTCTGGTAGCGGTTCTAACCTTCAAGCCATCATTGACGCGTGTGCGCGTGGTGAGATAAAGGCCGAAATCGCCGCTGTAATTAGTAATAAAGCCGACGCCTATGGCCTTGAGCGAGCAAAAAATGCAGGTATACAAACATGTGTACTAAGCC
Organism: Pseudoalteromonas sp. MB47; assembly: GCF_011319765.1. NCBI lineage: Bacteria > Pseudomonadati > Pseudomonadota > Gammaproteobacteria > Alteromonadales > Pseudoalteromonadaceae > Pseudoalteromonas > Pseudoalteromonas sp. MB47. The sequence continues at coordinate 37,102 of NZ_VFBD01000010.1, forward strand.
ATAAAGATTTTGACTCGCGCGAGGCCTATGATGCTGAGTTAATGGACATTATTGACAATTTTGAACCAAATCTAGTTGTATTAGCTGGTTTTATGCGTATTCTTACACCTAGCTTAGTGCAAAAGTTTAAGGGAAAAATGTTGAACATTCACCCTTCTTTGTTGCCTAAGTACCAAGGGCTGAATACCCACCAGCGAGCGATAGATGCAAAAGATGAGGTTCATGGTGTTAGTGTTCACTTTGTCACAGAAGAGCTAGACGGCGGTCCCGTTGTTCTTCAAGCCAAAGTGCCGGTACTCGAAAACGATACCGCAGAGACACTCGCACAACGTGTTCATCAGCAAGAACATATAATCTATCCGTTGGTGGTCAAGTGGTTCAGTGAACAACGACTCAAGATGGAAGCAGATTATGCAGTTTTTGACGAAAAGAAACTTCCTGCACACGGCGCGCACTACCCAGAATAAAAATCTAAGTGCCCTACTCGCTTGTGTGGGCACTTTATTACTTCCTACCAGTGTATTAGCTGGCGACCTCACTCAATACGAAGCCAAATACGATGTACTTCGTAAAGGCGAAACCCATGGTAAAGCAGTACGCGAGCTGAAAAAAGCCGCAGACGGTAACTACGTGATCACTTATCACAGTGAAATCGAATGGATGATTTTTTCAGACTCACGAAAAGAAACATCCATGTTTACTTATCATGATCAGAAAATTTCTCCGCTAAGTTACACTATGGAGCGTTCGGGCACCGGGCCTGATAAAGAGTACAGCTTAAAATTTGATGCTACGCAAAAGCAAGTTCAAAGCAGCCAAAGTAAATACCCTCTTAAAATTGATTGGTCAGATGATTTTCAAGATTCACTGTCTTATCAAGTGCAAGTACGCGAAGAGCTAAAACAAGGTAAAACGCAATTATCGTATCCACTGATTGATAAAAAAGGCAACCTTCGTAATTATGACTTTGAAGTTGTCGGCACAGAAATGATTTCGCTACCTATTGGTAATGTAGAAGCGATTAAAGTAAAACGATTATACGATAACGATAAGCGTCAAGCGCTTGCTTGGTTTGCCCCAGAAATGGACTACATGCTAGTTCGTATGTGGAAAGGTGAAAAAGGCGTAGAGCAATTTGAAGTGCAGCTTAATTCATTCACCGTGACCACACCTGTTAGTGTTCCAAATGAAGTGCAACAAGAAGTGAGTAATGAAGCGCCTGAGTAGCGCTTCATCTTTTATTTAAATCTTTTCGCCCATTTTAAACAGTGCAAACTCACCTGGCTCCATTTTCTGCCAGCGTTCATCATTGGTGAGCGGCCTTGTTGCAATCACAGTAACCACATCGTTCGGTGTGGTTTCTTTTTGAAAATCAATCACCATGTCTGCATCAATTAATGTCGCTTTACCAAACGGTGCACGGCGTGTGATCCAATGTAGGTTATTGGTGCAATAAGCTAAAACATAAACACCATCGGTAAGTAGCATATTAAATACGCCTTTCTCACGCAGCGTATGAGCAAGCTTTGCAGCATAACGAAATACAGACGCCATATTTGATGGGCGTTTAGGGTATTTTTCGCGAATTTTATCGAGCAGCCAGCAAAACGCCAGTTCACTGTCTGTATTCCCCACAGGTCGATAGTAATCTGGTTTTAAATCATGATAATTCGATAATTGCCCGTTGTGAGCATACGTAATTTCACGGCCCCATAACTCACGGGTAAATGGGTGGGTATTTTCAAGGCACACTCGACCACGATTACCTTGGCGAATATGGCTTATCACCGAAATACTTTTTATTGGGTAAGCTTTGACGAGTTTGGCAATTTCTGATTGGCAACTTGGCTCAGGATCTTTAAATGTACGACAGCCTTTGCCTTCGTAAAAAGTGATGCCCCAGCCATCTTTATGCGGGCCAGTATTACCACCGCGTTCTAATAATCCTGAAAAACTGAAACAAATATCCGTTGGTACATTGGCCGACATGCCAAGCAACTCACACATAGAACTCTTAACCTATAAAACTAATCGAAGGAAGGCATGATGGGCTGATCCCTGCCTGCGCTCATTGTTAAACATAGCGTTAAAGATGGCAACTGCTATGCTGAGATTTTCAGAACTATCTGAGCAATTCAAAACTAATCGTAAGTATAACGGCGCTGATTATAAGTAATTACTCAACAATTCCTCATCTGCTGTAAATGTTTTTGCACTGATAGCCATTTTTAAAATAATAAAACTCACCAAACAAGCCGTTTTAATCCTTGTTCCCCTCTTGATAATTCGCTTTTCTAGCGCTACTCTAAAAGAGGTGGTCTGACCTCTATTAAGGAATAATCAATGACTCTCATATTTTTACTTGGTTTACTCGTACTGCTTAGTATTGCGAGTTACCACAGAGCAAGCTGGAATACCTGCTTAGGTATTGCCGTTGCGACTTTACTTGTTGGCACATTTGCTGGCGCGTTTGGCGCAATTAGTTGGCTACTATTCTTACTTATCGCTGTGCCACTTTCTGTGACTGGCGTTCGTCAACAATACATCATCAAACCTATCTTCGCTGCTTTCAAAAAAGTAACCCCGACGATGTCGGATACTGAAAAATCAGCAATCGATGCCGGTACGACGTGGTGGGAAGCGGATCTTTTTTGTGGTCGTCCTGACTGGAACAAATTGCACCAATACCCAGCACCTAAACTGACTATCGAAGAACAAGCGTTTATTGATGGTCCAGTTGAAGAAGTGTGTAGCATGCTAGATGACTGGCACGCAACTCACGAACTAACTGATTTACCGCAAGATGTTTGGCAATATCTAAAAGATAATAAATTCTTTGCCATGATCATCAAAAAAGAATTTGGCGGTTTAGAGTTTTCTGCTTATGCACAATCATGTGTACTGCAAAAGCTAACCAGTAAATCGACGCTACTTTCTTCTATCGTAGGTGTACCTAACTCATTAGGTCCAGGCGAATTACTTCAGCACTATGGTACTAAAGAGCAAAAAGATCATTACTTACCACGCTTAGCAAGTGGTCAAGAGATCCCATGTTTTGCTTTAACATCACCAGAAGCCGGTTCTGACGCAAGTGCAATTCCAGATTACGGTGTTGTTTGTAAAGGTCAATGGAACGGCGAAGAAGTTGTTGGTATTAGCCTAACGTGGAACAAGCGTTACATTACTCTTGCTCCTGTTGCGACTGTACTTGGTCTTGCATTTAAACTACAAGATCCAGACGGTTTACTAGGTGATGATAAAGAGCCAGGTATTACCTGTGCGCTGATCCCTACAGATACTCCAGGGGTCGAAATTGGCCGTCGTCACTTCCCGCTAAACGTCCCATTCCAAAATGGTCCTACTCGCGGTAAAGACATCTTCGTACCACTTGATTACATCATTGGTGGCCCGAAAATGGCTGGTCAAGGCTGGCGTATGCTTGTTGAATGTTTATCTGTTGGTCGTGCAATTACATTGCCGTCTAACTCAACAGGTGGCATTAAAACAATTGCGCTTGCAACAGGCTCTTACAGCCGTATTCGCCGTCAATTCCGTTTACCAATTGGTCAAATGGAAGGTGTTGAAGAATCAATGGCAAAACTTGCAGGTTACGCATATAGCTCTGATGCTGCAGTGAGCATGTCTACAGGGGCTGTTGACCTTGGTGAAAAACCATCGGTTGTATCTGCGATTATCAAATACCACTTAACTGAGCAAATGCGTGAAGCAACGATTCACGGCATGGATGTTCATGGTGGTAAAGGCATCATGCTTGGTCCAAACAACTACTTAGGTCGCGGTTACCAAGGTGCGCCAATTGCAATTACCGTTGAAGGTGCAAATATCTTAACGCGTAACATGATCATTTATGGTCAAGGTGCAATTCGTTGTCATCCATTCGTGTTAACTGAGCTAGGTGCTTGTGCAATTGAAGACCGCGAAGAAGCGCTTGCTGTATTCGATAAAGCATTAATGGGTCACGTTGGCTTTACTATTTCGAACCTTGTTCGTACTAAGTGGTTAGCATTAACAAATGCTCGCTTCACAAGTACACCGTACAAAGACGAAACAGCTGAGTTTTATCGTGTTGCGTCACGTTTCAGTGCATCATTAGCATTAATGTCAGATATCAGCATGGCGGTATTTGGTGGTTCATTAAAACGTAAAGAGCGTATCTCTGCACGTTTAGGTGACTTACTAAGCTACTTATACCTTGTATCTGCAACGCTTAAACGTTACAACGACGAAGGCCGTAAAAAAGAAGATTTTGCGCTTGTTCAATGGAGCTGCCAAGATCACCTTTACCACTGCCAACGTGCACTCGCTGACTTAATCAATAACATGCCATCTGCACCACTACGTGCGATGCTAAAAATCATGTTATTCCCATTCGGTCGTCCAGTACGTAAGCCTACTGATAAGCTTGAGCACAAACTTGCTCACTTATTACAAGTACCAAGCGAAACTCGTAACCGTTTAGCTAACTACATTTATCTTAAAAACGAGCCACTTAACCTTGTTGGTCGTCAAGAGCAAACGCTTAAAGACATCCTTGAAGTTGAGCCTCTGTTTGACAAGGTATGCCGTGAAAAAGGCGTAAAACTGCCTTTCTTCCAGCTTGATAAAGTAGCGCAAATGGGCCTAGAAGCAGGCATTTTAAGCCAAGCTGAAGCTGACAAACTAGCTGCTGTTGAAAAAGCCCGTCTTGACGTTATTAACGTTGACGACTTTGACCCAGCAGACTTAGTTGCAGGTAATGTTGCCCGCGGCGAGAGCGATAAAAAAGCAGACGCCGCTTAAGCTAGCAAAACAATTCCAATTGTTATGAAAAACCAAACCAGCGCAAATTGCGCTGGTTTTTTTTGCGCTAAATATTGCTGCAATACACACCACACTGCCCCAATAGGGATGTAAATCAAGTTAGTGCCAAGCATGCTTATAACGACAATGAAAGCCACAGAAAAAAATATAAAGCTCGGTAAAAACTGGCTTATATAAAACGGCTTATCTTGGTTATTGCTTTGAAAGAACAGCCGATATTTTTTAAAAACAGCCAAGCAATCGAACTGCAGCGAGCTTGTTAGCAACACGCATACTGAAAAAGCCAAAGCCAGTACCAAGTCGCTAAAGTCATTACGCACTGCAATTAGCTGTAATAAAGCGAGCAAGCATGCTAGCAAGACTGAACCACGCCATATTAAGCTCCAGCTATGCTGTATAAAGTAACTAAGCCAAAACAAAGCAAGCGAGTGTACTTTTAACTTATGACTTATTCTTACAGGTGGGAGTAAAATCGAACAGCCGAAAATTGCAATAAAACTTAGATAGTATTGCAGTGAAGTTAAACTAGCAGGCAGTAATACCAAGATAGAACTGAGTAATAAACTATAAAAAAGTGCACGTGGCCTATAAAGAACAAATACTCCACATAGCCACTGCAACAGCATAAACAGTATAAAATGAGGCACTTGTAGCCATTGCTTTAACGATAGGTCGACTGCTATTAGTAAACTGGCAATAAGCCAAGCATTACTTAACAGTAGTAACTTGCAGTCAACACATACTCGCCAAGAGGATTTATATAGACTTCGCTGAAATGCCCTATTTTGCTCATTTTTAATGGCTGGTGCCATGGCCCATAACATTACTGATTCAAGTAAAAGATAAATCACTGCTAATTTTGCACCGTAACCAGGTGCTGCATGGCTATCGACTATTTTACCAAGTCCTAAAAACAACAATAAAACCATACCAAGAAAAGCTGGGCCCAGTACCAGTGCAAACAACAAGCTAAAATTCTTTAACTGAGACAGCATGCTCTTGAGGGTGGTCGTATATGCTAAGTATCGAAAAGAAAGGAATGAGAAGTAACTTGCAAAGGAATTTATCATAGTGATGTGCACTCAAAACCGTGCTGTATAAACACTTCTGGTTCGTGGCTTGTAATGATAATTTGCCCATTAGGTTTATCATCAAGGTAGTCATCAAGTAAGGTCAGCAAAAATTTTATACTTGTTTGATCAAGTGCAGCACTCGGTTCATCTAATAGCAAAAATGGAGCTTGCTTTAAAAAGGCAGTGATAAGCTGACACTTCTTTTGATTGCCACTCGACAAAGCACTAAAGCGAGTATTTAGGTGCTCTTTAAAGTTAAATCCAGTAATGAGTTGCTCTGGCATGTCTTTCTTTAACGCCTTGCAACTAAGTTCAATAACTTGTCGCGCAGTTAAAAAATCTGGCAGAGCAATACGGTCGCTAGCAATTGAAACATTGTTTTGCGGCGATTTTAATGCTTGATTATTATATAAAACCTGCCCTGATTGAGGCTTTTCAAGGCCTGCTAGCATCATCAGTAATGTTGTTTTTCCTCTGCCATTGGCTGCCTGTAAACAAACTCGTTTACCTTGAAATTGCTTATTATAGTTTTCAAAAACGTGGGCTGAAGCAAAGCGCTTATTGAGGTTGTTAATTTCAATCATGTTTATCCCTTTAATAGTGAAAAAATAGTAACACACTCATATCTCTTATTAGTTACATGATTTGTAACAAATATCGAACGGGTAAAACTTGCGTTTAGATTATGAACAGGCAACACTTGATAACGAAAAATTAACAAGGAATAATTACAATGAAACCGAGTTTTCAACTAGCAGCCGTTGCATGCGCGCTTAGCCTGGCGCTTGCAGGATGTTCTCAATCAACCCCATCAACAAGTAGCACCGAAAGCGTGCAACAAAGCCAAACTGTTAAACAGTATGATGCTGAAACCTTTTTTGATACAACCTCAATTATGGGCAGCAGCTTTTCACCAAAAGGCGACAAAATACTCGTTAGCAGTGACGAAAGCGGCATTTATAGCCTTTATGAAGTAGATATAAAAACCGCCAAAAAAACCCGCTTAACAGACTTTGAAGACAGTACGTATGCTGTGGCTTATTTCCCTAAAGATGAGCGCGTACTATTTACTAAAGACTCTGGCGGTAACGAGCGTTATCACATCTATGTTCGCGAAACAGACGGCACAGTTAAAGATCTTACGCCAGGTGAAGAAACCCGTGCAGGATTTGCAGGTTTCACAGAAGACAGTAAACACTTTTTTATAACCAGCAATCAGCGTGATGCTAAGTTTATGGACCTATATCGTGTTGATGCTAATAGCTATGAAGTAACGCCTGTTTACCAAAATACCATGGGGCTAGATGTCGGTGCGATCAGCCCTGACGGCCGTTTTATTGCTTTATCGAAAAACAATTCGAACAAAGACAGCGATGTGTTTATTCTCGATACGCGTAAGAAAACACTGAAACCAGAGCTCATTACCCGTCATGACGACGACGCTAAATATGGCCCAGAAACCTTCTCCAGAGACAGTAAATCATTATATTACTCAACCGACGCCAAAGGTGAGTTTGCAGAAGTGTGGCGCTATGACTTAACGACCGGCGAGCACAGCCCTGCCCTCAAAGATGAGTGGGATGTGAGTTTTATCTACTTCTCTAAATCTGGTCGTTATCAAGTAAGCGGTGTTAATGCTGACGCAAGCACTAAAGTGTCGATAATTGATACCACCACAGGTAAAGGTATTGCCATGCCATCGCTGCCAGCTGGTAATTTACGTGGTGTGAACTTTTCAGCTGATGAAAAGACCATGGCGTTTTATTTAAATTCAGATACCTCACCAAGTAACCTATTTGTTTGGCAACTCGGAGAATCAAAAGCTAAACAGTTAACCAACACATTAAGTGATGCAATTAATCAAAATGACTTGGTTGAAAGCACAATTGTGCGCTTTAAAAGCTTTGATGGTTTAGAAATCCCCGGGGTTTTATATAAGCCTAAGCAAGCTAACAGCAACAACAAAGTACCAGCTTTAGTTTGGGTGCACGGCGGTCCTGGCGGCCAAAGTCGTACAGGCTATAGTGCAATGCAGCAGCATTTAGTCAATCATGGTTATGCCATTTTTGCAGTTAATAACCGTGGCAGCTCAGGCTATGGTAAAACCTTCTTCCATTTAGATGATAAAAAGCATGGCACTGACGATTTACAAGATATTGTTTACGGTAAAAAACACCTGCAAAGCCTAGATTGGGTTGATGCTGATAAAATTGGCATCATGGGGGGCAGCTATGGTGGCTTTATGACCGCCGCCGCACTTGCCTTTGAACCTGAAGAGTTCAAAGTAGGCATTAATATATTTGGTGTAACAAACTGGGTTAGAACCTTAAACTCAATTCCACCATGGTGGGAAAGCTTTAAAAAGGCACTGTATGATGAAATGGGCGACCCCGCGACAGACGGTGAACGTCACCGTGCCATTTCGCCACTATTTCATGCTAAAAACATCACCAAGCCATTAATGGTGATCCAAGGTGCTAACGACCCACGCGTTTTACAAGTTGAAAGCGATGAACTTGTTGCCGCTGTAAAGGCAAATGGTGTGCCTGTCGAATATGTATTATTTGATGATGAAGGCCATGGTTTTACTAAAAAAGAAAACCGCATAAAAGCCTCAAATGCATACCTTGAGTTTTTAAATACCTACTTAGATAAATAGCAAAATTGCAAAGCTAAAGAGCCGGTATTATGCCGGCTTTTTTATGCAAAACACCTGTATAGAATCAAAATTTAGCAGTTTACACAGTACTGTATAAAACACTGTATATCTTTAATGATAAATTTTTCACCTTTTTTCCACCTTTAAACCAAAACTATAAACCATTGTTAAATAACAATTAAATTGTTTTTATTAAAATAAAACTGAATCATTGGTTAAAAAATAGCAAAAAAGTACTTGCGCAAAAACACTGTATAAACTACTGTATGCACATACTGTATAAACAACCAGTGAGTGAAAGTTATGTTACAGCCAATTACCTTAAGAACAGTTAAAAGCTACCAACAAGATAACGACAAAGCGTCTGTTAATTTAATTCAAATTGAAGACGAAATATCAGCAACCTTTGAGCTATTAAAAGTATTGCATCATTACAATAGCCAAAATGCATGGACACTACTAATTGCTCCTGATCATGTTCCTAGTAAAGCATTATTAGATTCGTGTTCGATTGATACCAGTAAACTACTTGTGATCAGACAAAAACATTTAGTTAATCTTGAGTACGTTCTTAGTTCAGCATTACATAACGGTAATTTTGCTGCAGTGATCACATGGACAGATATTGTAAACAATCATCAACTTGATTCGATGAACTTAAACCTTGAGCAGGCATCTGCTAAATTTTATTGTTTTACAAAAAGCGCTCAATTAAACAATTTAGTACCGCAGCCACAATAGGCTTGTTAAAATAACAATTTATAGTTTTAGGTAAGTTGTTATGACATCACTCACACACTCCCTTTGTCCTTGTGGCAGCGAATCGACTTACGAGCTTTGCTGCCAGCCTTTTCATACAGGTGCAAGCCAAGCTGATACGCCAGAGCAACTTATGCGTTCTCGTTTTAGTGCTTACGCACTAAAAGATGCAAAATATGTATTTAGTACCTATGCACAAAGCCAGCAAGCCGCTAACCCTGTTCGCGAAATTAAAGATTTTGCTAATAGCTGCCGTTTTACCAAGCTAAGTGTTTTAGATACTGAACATAACGAGCAAGAAGGTTTTGTCGAATTTAAAGCTAATTACTTTTATCAAAACTTGTATTGTGAGTTACACGAGAAGTCGCGTTTTATTAAAGAAGATGGCCTATGGCGTTACCTAGACGGTGATATAACGCCAGTTGCAGATATTAAAATAGGCCGTAACGACGAGTGCCCTTGTGGGAGCGGCAAAAAATATAAAAAGTGTCACGCTCTTTAGTTACCATTAACCTGGTAAATCCAGTCTAAGGCTTGGGTAATCGTTGTTGGGAATGCGGTTGCATGGCGTGCCTGAGGAATAACAAATAAATTTGTTATAACCAGCGCGCCGCTTTGTTTATTAATTTTAGCTGCTAATTGCCTTGCGCCCGACACCATTTTTTCACCTTCGCTTTCTTCAAGTTCTCCGATACCAATGTACACTTTAGTTGCTTTACCTGCAGGTACGACAGGCAAAGCTAACAGGCTGTGCTGCTTAAACCACACTGAAGGACTGCCGATAATATAATTTGAAAAAAGCGAAGGCTCAGTGAATAAGGTATAAGCCGCAAATAAACCGCCAAGTGAGTTACCGACTAACGTACCTTTTTGGTTAGTTCTGTAGTGAGCCTTAATGTATGGTAATACAGAGTGTTTTAAATAGTTTAGGTACTGGCTTGCTCCGCCAGTTTTACGTTGCCAATTTTTATCTTCAAATGGCGTATAGTCATAAATACGGCTATTAAGCCCAGATACACCCTTTTGATATCCTACTGCAACGATAATTACCTCTTCTATAGCCCCCGAATTCATCATAAAGCGACTAGCACCAGAGGCAATTGGCAAACTGTAGTTTGCATCTAATAGGTAAACAACTGGGTAGCGCTTCTGGTTTTGCTTTTGGTAGCTGCGTGGCAATTTAATCGTAATGGGGTATTCGTTTTTGGTATGTTTATCTTTAAGTAACACAGTATTAGTACGTGGCAAAGTAAACGGCTCAGCATTGCTTACAGAGCTCACACTCAAAACACTGATCACAATAACTAACAGTAAATAAGGCATAGTTAATCCTTTAGCCACTTCTTAATTGGTAACAGCCACTCATCTTTTGGTTTATAAAATGCGCCATGGGAGAGCCCTGTATTAATGCTTATTTCTTCGAACTTGGTTACGTCACTTCTATCAATTAAAAATTGGCAAGAGCCAACCTGATCTGAGCGCTCAAAGATAGAATACACTTTGCCATAAGCCTTAACTGATGTGTGATTTTTTATATGGCCTGCACAACCTGCCAATATAATTAAGTTAATATGTGTACGTTTAAGTTCATTAGCCGCCAGTATCGATAATGCCCCGCCCCGTGAAAAACCAACCAAACTAATGTTCGACTCAGCAACACCGGCACTGATCAATGCTTCAACATCTGCAGCGAGTTTTTTCGCAAACGTAAATGGCTCAGTACCTTTTGGCCTGTGATAGGCAATTAAATGATAGCTTTCATCTGCCAGTGCTTCTTTTACGGCCACAAAATCATAAACCCCAAAGGTTTTGTGAACAGGCTTAGGGTTTGTCCCTTCAACGATAAAACCATGTGAATAAAAAACGTAGTGACCATGCGGGTCAATCTCTGTTGGAAACTGGCTGTAAATAGTGCCAGCGCAAACAGGCAAAACCCAGCATGCACAGAGTAAAATTACGGTACGTATCACAAGCATTCCTTTAAAAATCACGTTACACCTAATAGAAGATAATAACACCTTAAAAAATAATATCTTAGCAAACAACTAAACCCTACTCTCAGTAATTTTAATTAAATATCAAATTACTAATCGCAAGCTGTATCACGATTTAAACGGCTAGTTTCAACTTGAGGTAAATTCATGGAATTTCATAGTTAAACTACAAAAAACAACATGACAACGCTGTCAAAAATTTATCGAAAGGCGTATTGTAAAAAAGCAGTTAAAATAACCACATATTTTAGACGTCTAGACGTTGAAAAAATAAATTCTAAGGCGTAGTATGTTCGTAATCTGAGTTAGACTCACATTTTCCATGAGATTTTTTAAAGATGATTGATATAAAGCACCTAAAAACCATAGCGACCCTTAAAGAAACAGGCTCTTTGGTCAATACCGCCCGTGAGTTGTTTTTAACTCAATCGGCTTTATCGCATCAAATTAAAGATCTCGAGAATAAGTTAGATTGCCAGCTGTTCGAACGTAAAACACAGCCTGTGCGTTTTACTCCGCAAGGTATGCTACTTCTGGAGCTTGCTAATGAAGTATTACCTCGTGTTGAGGCAACAAAATGTCGGTTAAAAGAAAGCCTTAACCAGCCAATCTCAAATTTACGTTTAAGCGTTGAGTGTCATGCCTGCTTTCATTGGTTGCTCCCAACCATCAAAGAATTTAATAATTTTTGGCCTGATATTAAAATTGATTACGAGCGCGGCTTTAGTTACGACGCCATTCCAGATTTAATTAATGATGAATTAGATCTAGTGCTGACTTCTGATATTCGTGAACCCGATCAACTTGAGTATGCTCACCTGTTTGATTTTAAATTAAAACTAATCGTTGCACCGGATCATGAGCTAGCAAAAAAAGCCTATGTCACCGCCCTTGATTTAAAAAACGAAACAATTATTTCGTACCCTATTCCCCGTGAGCGCCAAGACATCTTTAAACATTTTATTCAAAATGCACGCTTTGATGGCACGCTTAAAACGGTTGACCAAGGCTTATTGATATTTCAATTAGTGAGTGCAGGTATGGGGGTTGCAGCATTACCAGACTGGCTAGTCACTCCTTATGAAAGCCAAGGACTCATTAAGTCTATTCCGTTAGGTGCACTAGGCCTTACTCGCCCTATGTATTTAGCGATGAAAAAGAATATGAAAGATAACCCAGTTTATCGCCACTTTTTAAATACGTGTAAGCAAAATAACGGTCGCTAAAACAAGGCAAAATAACTAACATAGCTGCATCAATTACTAATAATAATGTTAATACCCAAACCACCTCAAGGTGCGAGTTTCAGTTGGAATTAAAAGCGATTTAGGCAAGGCATTGATTGCAAACAATAGTGGTTCTATGGTTAAAATCAATAACGCAGTATAATTCGCTTTTAAACCAACCCTTTGGGCGCTTCACAGGTGCTTACTCTCATCGTTGTTACTTCTTAAAAGGGGCTGCCATTTTTGCAAAGTAACGCCTTGATATTAAGGCACCTGTGAAACGCTGAATTCTGTACCTTGAGGAGGCTTGGGTATACATGTTTGAAATTAAAAAGATCATTGGCTCTTTATTAATGCCCCTGCCTTTGCTGGGGCTGCTTACTTTAGTGATGGTATTTTTAGCCATTGCACATAAACGCAAAGCACTCTATTTTGGCTTTGTTAGCATTTTAACTTTAATGCTGATAAGCACGCCATTTATTGGTCAGTCACTGATAGCTGCAAGCAATAACCCTGCATGGCAATTTAACCAAGCAAAACACCCTAAACTCGATAACATTGTGGTACTTGGCTGCTCTATAATGCCCAACTCGCGCCTTCAAGCAAACCACCAGCTAGGCGATTGTGCGCTTGCTCGATTACTTGAAGGTGTTAAGCTTGCCTATCACTACCCAAATGCCACCCTCTATGTATCAGGAGGCGGTTTTGCTAATACCACCAATAGTCAGCTCATGTTTGAAACAGCAAAAGCGTTGGGTATTTCTGCGACGAGAGTTAAACAAAATCCTCTCGCTATGGATACCGCAGAAGAAGCGAAACGACTTGCCATTTATTTAGTCGATAAAAAAACAGCGCTTGTCACCTCAGCGAGCCACATGCCACGTGCGAAAGACTTATTTAATGCACAAGGCATTGATGTGATCCCAGCGGCAACCGACTTTCAAGATTTTAGTCAGTATCCAACGTATAAGCAGTTTATACCTAACATTGCAGTACTTGTTGCAGTGACCAGAGTCGCGCATGAGAAAATTGGCAGTGCTTGGGTGAGTGTGCGCCGCTGGATTGATCCAGAGGCGCTGTAGAACAATCAGACTGGATTGTCGATATCGATAAACGTCACATCAAAACCATGCTGCTCAGCTAAAAGCTCGCCTAAGGCTTTAATGCCATAACGCTCAGTAGCATGGTGACCTGCTGCAAAAAAGTCGATACCTTGCTCGCGTGAACTATGAATCGTTTGCTCAGAGGCTTCACCTGTAAGATAAGCATCAATCCCTTGGGCAGCTGCTAAATCAATATACCCTTGTCCGCCACCTGTGCACCAAGCGATGGTTTCAATTTTCTCTTTTCTTACCAAACTAGCTAATGGTGCACGGTTAAGTACTTGGGTTATTTTGGCGGTAAACTCTTCACCACTTAAAGGTGTTTTTAAACGCCCTTTTACCGGCACACTATTTGGACCAGATTCAAGCCCACCTGTGAACTCAATATCGAGTAACTTAGCCAGTTGCGCGTTATTACCAATTTCAGGGTGTATATCTAGCGGTAAGTGATAGCCATATAAGTTAATATCATTATTTAAAAGTGCTGCAATACGGCGCTTTTTCATGCCCGTGATTGGCTGCGATTCCCCTTTCCAGAAATAGCCGTGATGTACCAAAATAGTATCTGCATTTTCTGCAATAGCGGCATCAATCAATGCTTGGCTAGCTGTGACACCCGTCACTATCTTTTTTACTTCGCTCGCACCTTCAACTTGTAAGCCATTTGGGCAAAAGTCAGCGATAGAATCAGGTTTAAGAATGTCGTTTAATAATTGAGTAAATTGTTTGCGTTGCATATAAAAATCGTCCTTCAACCCTCTATTTTGTGCAAATTTTGGCGTTTATGAGTGAAAAATGGAAGGAAAATCGCAAAAAATTGAAAAGTAAGCTGAAAATAGGTATAAATATATATTCTTAATCTGTGTTTACAACGTATAGGGTCTCTGATGAGCAAACTAGACAAAACAGAAGTGTTAAATGCCTTCGAAGCAGCATACGAAGCAGCGAATGGTAAGAAACCTGAAATCACAACAAAACCTGGTTGGTATAGCATCGACGGTGGCAAAAATATGCGCCTTGCTGATGTTGCAGCACTGACTGAAGAGCTCACTTCTGGTAAAACAGCTGAGCCTAAAGCAGAAGAAGCACCTAAAGCACCAGCGAAAAAAACCAAAACTAAAACCGCTGCACCGGCTAAAACAGCTAAGAAAGCATCGTTCACTGTTGTTACAGCAAACGATGACGGTTACAAAGCTGAAGAGCTTTGGATTGTTAACCTAGCTGAAAAAGACCACGATTGTCGTTTACCGCGTGGTGTTGTGTAATCAAATTACACTTAGCAACTTTAAAAACCGCTACTCGTTAGCGGTTTTTTTATGGCTGATCATTTGGCTAGTTATAATCCATTGACTAAATTGGCCAAACAACACAATAAATACGGTTCCAATCAATACAGGCATCACTAAAAAATCCCAGCTTTGCATAGATTGCATTATCAAAATTGGGTTTGCGCCTGCAGCTGGATGTACTGTGTCCGTCAACATCATTAGGCTAATTGCCAACCCTGTGGCTATAGCAATTTCAACTGGCCCTACTCCAACATAATTTACAAATACGACACCGATTAGTGCAGTTAAAAAGTGCCCACCGATAACATTCTTCGCTTTCGCAAGCGGACTATGTGGCACACCAAATACCAACACCGCAGTTGCTCCAAATGGGGCCATCAACCACACACCAAAACTTCCTAATTGCTGTAAATAGGCCAACACAAAAATTGCCATACAAGCAAATATACCCGCAATGGCCGCCTTGCTTACTTTATTCTCCATAAAACCTCCAATAGGTAGACCGACTTGTCTACCCGGTAGATAGTAGACAAGTCGGTCTACTTCTGTCAAGCTGTCATTAGTCACCCAATGAGGCCTTGTTATGGATAAACGAACACATATTATTTTGACCGCCCTGTCACTTTTTTATCAAAAAGGCATTCATAGTGTGGGGATAAACGAAATTATTAGTGTGGCGGGTGTCGCCAAAAAAACCATGTACCACCATTTCACAAGTAAAGATGAATTGTTATTAGCGTGCCTTAGTGAGCGACATACCCGATTTTTAAATTGGTTAACGCATGCCACCAGCAAGCTAACCACTGTTGAAGAGTTTAAAGTCGCTTTGATCAGCTGCCATGAAGCTTGGTTTAATTCTGAGGTGACTGAGTTAGGTGATTTTAATGGCTGTTTATTTATTAACACCGCTGCTGAGTTTGCTGATCCTGCAAGCCCGATAAATCAAGCCTGCAAAGAGCATAAAATGGCAGTACAGCAGTTAATTAAACAGCGTCTATCAGCGTGTGAAAACATGGAAAGCTCGCAGCTCGACTCACACAGCCACTATTTAATGACGCTGGTAGAGGGCATGATCTGCCAAGCAAAACTAGTAGGAATTAAACAGTTTCCTTATTTAAAGCAATAAATAAACAATAAAAAAGCGGCACAATGGCCGCTTTCAGTTTAGATTTTTGCTATGTTAGATTTTTTCAAAATATAGCTTTTCGCGTTTTTTCTCACCCACTTCGTTCATGGTTGCAGCATCAAATAAACGACCATTGATCATGGTGTAATCGATTTTATCAGTATCACGAATGTTAGTTAGCGGGTTACCGTCAATAACAATTAAATCGGCAAGTTTACCCGGCTCAAGAGAACCGATGTTGGTATCAAGGCCAATGTATTTAGCAGGATCTAAGGTTGCTGCACGAATTGCTTCAAGTGGTGTCATACCGCCTTGCGCAAACATCCAAATTTCCCAATGTGCCGCTAAACCTTCACGTTGACCGTGAGCACCAAGGTTTACTAAAACACCTAAGTCTTGCAGCTCTTTAGCAACACGGGCATTGTTAAAGTGGTTATAGTGATGATCGGGCGCCTTAACACGACGCATTGAGCGAGGCAAAAGCTGATTCTTTGGTACAAATTTACTTAAGCGTGGGTGATTCCACACATCTGTCTTGTCGTACCAATAATTTTCACCCCAAATACCACCGTAAGCTACACCCAGTGTCGGCGTATAACCCACATCGCTTTGAGACCAAAGCTGGCGAATATCATCGTAAATATTGGCAACAGGAATTGAGTGTTCAATACCCGTATGACCATCAACTACCATAGTTAAGTTGTGCTGCAGTAATGAACCGCCTTCAGGCACAACCATCATTTCAAGTTCACGACCTGCTTCAATAACTTGTTGGCGCTGTTCACGACGAGGTTGGTTATAGGATTTAACACTAAACGCACCTACTTTCTTTAAACGCTCAAGATGGAATTTAGCATCTTCTAACGAGTCAATATGCGATGTATAACCTGGCATATTTGCACCATATAAAATGGTACCCGTTGAGAAAATACGAGGGCCGACAATCATGCCCGCTTTTTGCATTTCGCTTGCAGCAAAAATCTCAGTGGTGTCGTTTGATGGATCGTGAATCGTTGTCACGCCTAACGCTAAACCCGCTAAGTTCTTCCAGTTTTGCTGTGGAATGATCTCATCGCTGCCTTGCGAGCCGTGCGCATGTGCATCAACAATACCCGGCATAATTGTCTTCCCAGTTACATCAATTACTTCTGCACCTTTAGGAATAGCAACACTGTCTTTACTACCAACTGCTTTAATATGCTTACCATCAGTAACAATAACGCCGTTTTCAATAACCTGCTCACCGTTCATGGTGATAATACGCGCACCAGTTAACGCAAAGATTGATTTAGGCTCCGCCATGGTTTTTGTAAAACCGATGTTGTCGCCGCTTTTAACTATAAAGTCAGTCTCTGCATTTTGGTTAATATCAAATAAACCCGCTAGGCTGGCATGATATAACTCTGGGCCTAAGCTCCAATAAAGTTTATCGCTTGTGCCACTCCAGCTGATGTTTTCACCCGCGCGAACAGAAAGCTGCTCAATTGGGAATTGGCTATCTTTCGGGCCAATATTAATGGTTTTGCCACGCTCAACAAATGGCGTAACAAATACTTTAAAACGCTCTGCAAACGCTAAGTATTGGCCATCTGGTGATACTCTAAACTCTGTAGCATGTTCTGATTCGTAAAGTTTACGAACTTGCTTTGATTCAAGCTCAACAACACTTAATGTTGGTTTCGGCCAAGGGCTCATCACATAAATACGGTCATTCGCTGCACCAAATTGCGGCTGATAGCCTGATTTAGTGATTAGCGTCGCTTTACCGCCTTTAGCACTTACTGAGTAAATACCTGGCTCTAATGACCATGTTGGGTTAAGGATACTGCCGCCAGACGCTTTACGGTAAACAACCGTTTTGCCATCAGGGCTGAAAGTTGGCTCTACATATTTACCCGGCTCTTTAGTAATGGTATCGCCACGGCCACTGCGCGCAGATACAACACGAACTGAGCCCTGTTCGTTATCATCCCATGTTGTATAAACAATCTTCTTACCATCACGAGAGAACTGCGGGAATAATTCAAAGTGGTCGTCTTGCTTAGTCAGGCGCTTCACTTTGCCAGACTCTAAATCACGTTTATAAATATGACCTAGCGCTTCAAATATAGTCGTTTCACCATCAGGTGAAATTTGTACATTGCGCAGCATTTTCACATCAAAATTATCGCTATCAATGTTTTGTGTAAAACGCACGGCTTTTTGAATTTGCTTATTGGTCTCCACTTTAAACGGAATAGTCGAGACAGACTTATCATCTACATCTAGCTTATGAATTGACCCGCGCGCCCAAAAGACCAGTTGTTCGTTATCTGGTGTCCAAGCAATTGTTGGGTATACGCCATGAATTGCCCATGTCTCTTGCATATCACGCTCAAGCTCGCCATACAGCTTAGTATGCTCACCGGTGTGAAGATCATATAAGTACAAGCTTGTTTGGAAATCATCGCGCTTAATATACGCAAGCTTTTTACCATCTGGTGAAGGTGTCGGTCGAATAGCCCCACCCATGCCATCAATAATTGTTTCAATCTCGCCAGTTTCACGGTCATAGCGTTTAATTTTATAAATACCCGCTACAGAATCTTTAGAGTAATGGAATGTTTTACCCGGCGTTGCATCATGCGAGAAATAAACATAACGACCATCCGGTGAGAACATTGGTTCGCCTAAGTCTTTTTGGTCGTTCTCACGTGCGGTTAGCTGCACACCTTTACCACCCGCTTTGTGGTAAAGCCATACTTCACCAGCCCCTAAAGAGCGGCTTGCAGTAAAGTGCTTACGCGCAACTAAGTAGTCACCATCTGGGCTCCAAGCTGGGCTGTTTAACAAACGAAATGTTTCGTTCGTTACGGCTTTTTGATTTTCACCATTTAAATCCATAACCCAAATATTGTCGCCACCTCCTTGGTCTGAAGTAAACGCAATGTGCTTACCATCAGGGCTAAAGCGTGGTTGCATTTGCCATGCAATATCACTGGTTAATTGCGTTGCTGTGCCACCTGACATTGGCATGGTATAAATATCACCGAGTAGGTCAAACACCACTGTTTTACCATCAGGGCTAATATCTACGTTCATCCACGTGCCCTGCTCAACACTAATTTTAGCGTCTAGGAATTGGCCTTTAGGTGCGTCCACCTGCCATTTGTCGTCATTTGATTGCTCAGCTGCCGCCACTTGCCCAGTTAGAGCAAGTGAAATAGATACAGCGAGCGCTGTATGAAGCATTTTCTTCATTGAAATCTCACTTTTTATTGTTTTGCTTATATGCACACTTTTAAGATTGCACCAAATAGCATAGCAAGATTCCAGTGATTCGTGTTAAACAGACGTAAATAGTCGACTAATGCCACGCAATCGGATCAAACTGATAAAAGCCAACCAGTAAATGATAAATTTCTGGGTCAAACTGCCTGAGCTCAGCGGGTTTTTCTAAAAAGGTTTCGGTGATAACAGCAAAAAACTCTGCCTCATTAGTCGCGCCATAGCTATGAATAACATGAGGCATGCCATAAGCTAAATGAGTTTTCAGTTGATTAAAGGCGCGGCTAAATACTTTTGCCCACTTTTGGTAATCCTCGTTACTCGAAAGCAGTGGTGTACCCGTGGTTTTGCCGGTTTCTTGGTCGAGCTGATGGGCAAATTCATGAAACACTAAATTATGGCCATCGCTTGGTAAACGGTTCCCCTCAAGGACATCATGCCAACTCAATACCAGCGTTCCGCCTGGCCATGATTCACCTTGACGCACCGTATTGTGATAACTAACAAGTCCGGCATTATCGCGGGAAGTTTGCGGGGCATAATACGCGCTTGGATATAACAGGATCTCTTTTACATTACGATACAGTGGCCATGGTTTATTAAGCACTAAAACACAGGCATCAGCTGCCACAATCAGCTTCATTGCATCATTAAGCTTAAGGCCATCACAACCGATAAAGCGTTTTTCATTTAAAAACCAAACGATATGACGCTCCAGCTTTTCACGATCGGCATCCGTCATCTTTCGGTAGATGGGCATATATTTTAACAGCAGATCTTTTTGCTGAACATTGAGGGAGTTATTTAGGTATTTTTTCTGCCAAAAGTGATTACGGATATCGTCCCAGCGCCAGTAACACACAACAAAAATTATTAAAAAAAGTATCAAAACCAGGTTAAGCATTACTATCGCCTAAAAAACAATCTTGATACTTTAATGTGTGCAAACAAAAAAAGATCAATTGTTTACACACATTTTTATTTTTAAAGCTGATTAATCGAGCGTAATACAGCCTTGATTATAAATAAAAATTTGGTTCCGGCCGTTATTCTTCGCATTGTATAAAGCGTTGTCGGCGTGTGATAGCAAGCGGTCGTAGTCTGCAACTTGCGCGTTATCTGCCACACCAAAACTTACCGTTACAGAAAGGCTATCTGCTAATTCTGAGAAATCGTAACCCGCTATCTCTAAACGGATAATTTCACATAATCTTGCGGCCTCTTCAGCGTTTTTGTATGGAAACAACAGGGTAAATTCTTCACCGCCCCAACGCGCCGCATAACCTTCATCAGGGAAGTTCATGCGCAGTAAACGAGCAATTTCACAAATCACTTTATCACCAATTAAGTGCGAGAAATTGTCATTAATGAGTTTGAAGTGATCAATATCCATAATCGCAATACTAAGCGTTTTATTATCACGTTGGAACTGACTAAAGTTTTCAGACAGCCATATATCAAAGGCACGTCTATTCGGTAATTGCGTTAATTGGTCATGATTCGCTAAATGAGCAAAGGCATCGGCTTGCGTTTGCAAATCATGCATTTGCTGTTCAACTTTTTCAGTTAACTCAATTTCAATGCGCTTGTAATGATATAAGCGGTATTTATAAATGGCATAAGCAGCAAAAAGCACTGCAACTAAGATAAATAATTTAAAGCTGGTTTTCTGCCAAAAATAAGGGGCTATTTTAAACCGCAGTACTTGTTCATTATCTTGCCAATCACTATTTGGATACCCAGCGCGCACTTTAAAGGTATAGTTACCCGGTGGTAAATTAGTGTATTCGGTAATGGCCAAGCGCCCCCTGTCTACCCATTGTTGATTGTAACCACTTAATTGCGTTTGGTAGTTTAAACGCCCGGGCATAATAAAACTAAGCCCAGCGTAATTAAACGAAACACGAGAAACACCCGCAGGCAAGCTCAACACCTCATTTCCAACGGGTAAAGTCATGGGTTTGCCATCGACTTCGAAGCTTTCAATAACCGTCGATAGTCGGCGTTTACTGGCTTCTTTTAAGCGTTCTGGTGTCGCAATAGCAAGGCCTTTTGCAGTAGCAACCCATACTTGTCCATCTGAATGAAGCACAGCAGCAGGGTTTGAACCACCATTAGCTTGCGCGCTAAGCATGCCATCGCCTTCATCATAAAGCTGCATCGAAACACTCATTGGCTGAACTTTTTCAGGGTTATCTAGCAGTGCTACTAGCTGAGCTTTATTGACTTGAATAATACCGCGGTTACTGGTCAGCCACAGTGAGTCACCTTGTTCAATGACTTGGAACAGCTTATCGACAGGTAAACCTTGATCTCGACCAAATAAGCTCATTTTATCTGTACTGAGATTGTAACGAACGAGACCTCTATCGGTTGCAAGCCACATTTTATCGCCATCTAAGTAAAAGCCGAATGCATACTCAGTGCTGAACTGCGTTGGAAACTCAAGTGTTTTAAACTGCTCTGTAACTGGGTCAAAAATAGACACACCGACGCCCGTGCCAACCCATAATCTACCATGGTCATCCTCATTAAGTGCCATTATGAAATCACCGGCTAGGCCATCCTCCGTGGTAAACGAATGAATTTGCCCTGCAGGGTCTATCTTGGTTAAGCCTGCAGCGGTACCAACCCATAGATTATCAAAAGCATCAAACAACACAGCGCGAACTTCGTTACTGATCAGGCCATTACTGCGGTTTTTTACTGGGTAAATTTGCCCATTAACCACTTTCATTAAACCGGCAGTATAAGTGCCTAGCCAGACTCCGCCCTGCTTATCTTCAGTTAAACTTAAAACGGATAGTGGGTCTTTTTCATAGGCTTGGGTAAGGGTTGTGAGCTTGCCATTTTCAATACGATTTAAGCCATTACTACTGCCCACCCATAAGCTGCCATCAGAATGCGATAACACGGTACGCACATAATCAGATGCAAGCCCACGACTTTGGCTCCAATTCGTAAATGGTGCTTCGCGCAGGCGGAATAACCCGGCATTCGTGCCAACCCAAATACTTTTTTCCCGATCGAGCAATAAGGATAAAATACGGTTGTTGGGTAAGCCATCATCTGCCGCTAAGTTTTCAAGGCCTAAACTGCTAAGTCTAAATACCCCTTTATTGATGGTGCCAAACCACAAATCGCCTTGTGCATCTTCGAGTAAACTAGCAATTGATTCGTTGTTAAGGACGGGATTAATAGCAACAAACTTATTATTTTTCTTTTGCCATGCCCCTTTTTCAGTGCCGACAATTAAAGTGCCTGACTCCGTTAGTAACAAGGTAAACACAGAAGCATTTGGAAGCCCTGAGTCTTCATTGATCTTACTAACTTGCTTATTCTCTATTTGATAAAGACCATCACTGGTCGCAGCCCAAATCACGCCTGTTTTGTCTTGTAAAAGGCGGTAGGCACTTAACTTATCAAGCAGTTTTTGCTCAGTGGCAGTTTCAGAAGCGCGGTATACAATACCTTGCCCTTCAAGTGCCAACCAAAGCTCACCTTGTTCAGTAACAAGTGCATGATTAACCATGGCTGATGAGCTTGGTAATGCGCGCCACCCTCCTTGTGAGCGAAGCGCAATGCCACCACGGGCACCCACGATATATAAATCGCCATTTTCCATTGCAATAAGGCTACGTAGGCCAGAATCAGGTAAGCCAGGTATTTCTGTTCGAGTAAAGAGTTTAAACTCGCGACCATTAAAACGGGCAAGCCCTTCCCAAGTTGCTATCCAAATGTAACCATCTTTGGTTTGCGCTACACCATTTATACTATTGTGAGGAAGGCCGGCGCGAGTACTCCAAGTCTCTGTAAAATAGTCACTTAAAGAGAGGCGTGCAGATTCTGCAACCGCGCTGAAACATAAAAAAAGGAAAATACAACTAACTACCCGCACCATTAAACTAAAACCCTGATATTTATTATCGTTCTATTCAGTGATGTAGTTATGCGAAGTAAAGTCATCCCTAACTTCAGATAATACTACATTAGTTGCAATTTTTACTTACTTCGATAACATTTAGCAAGAATCAATTACAGAAATTCGTAATTTTTTCTTGCAGTATTTTCACAAATCTTGCTACATGCAGGCCATCCATCAAAGCATGATGCACATCGATTGAAAGCGGCATCTTGCCAGTTTGTACGTCATATTGGCCAAACACAAACTTGGGTATACCTAGACCATGCCCTTCACTCACCGCATGCGAGAAGCCGGTAAAATTAAGCCATGGGAGCACTGAGATATGAATAAGATCAGGCTGCCCTTCTGTTGCAGCAAATGCATCAGAGAAAAATGGTTTTGCTTTACTTGTTTTACCCACAGCAATCGCGTGCTTTGAAAAATCTTCCATCGACGCTTGTTTTTCAAAATAACTAAAACGAAAAGTTTCATCTTCTGCAAGCTCTACCACACTGCCTCTTACAGATGACAGTTGTACGGGCAACAAATCAATAATACGTTGACGCATTGGTGCATAGTCATGACATGCTTCAAGTGTTAGGTAAACATAGCTGTGAAAGAACGAATACGGTTCTGCTTTGCACTTGTTATATAGAGCCGCCATATCGAGTGAAACACATACATTAAAATATGGCAGAGAAAATTCTTTGAAAAAAGCGAAATGCTGCTTACGAGGCCAAGTATCAAGATTGATTGGGGTTATTTCACAAGGCTGAGTTTTCATTAGGCGTCCTCGAGATTTAAAAACCGAGTGTACCGAGATAGTTAGCCTTCGTCATTTTGTTGCGATAAATAACAGAGACAAAAAAGGTGCGACTTGCGCACCTTTTTACCTGTAAATTTATCGATTTACTAAATTATAAGCCGTTTTCGATGATTTCTAATGCGAGTTCATCGGCAATTAAATGCGTCGACTTTTGCTCTTTTTCAGAGCGAGCAAAGATTTCTGTTAGCGTATCAAAAATGCCTTCAACGTGCTTCGTTGATGCTTCTGCACTATAACCTTCTGGTGCAGTTTCGTAATAAACGTTGATGATACCACCTGCGTTAATTACGTAATCTGGTGCGTATAAAATACCTTTTTCGCGGATGATCTCACCGTGACGAGACTCTGCTAATTGGTTATTCGCACAACCTGCAATAATTGTTGCTTTTAAACGCGGGATAGTCGTGTCATTCACCGTTGCGCCAAGTGCACATGGTGCATACACATCAACATCTAAGTCGTAGATTTCATCAATACCCACAGCCGTTGCATTGAAGTCATTTACAACACGCTCAACAGCTTGTTCGTTGATATCTGTTACAAATAATGTTGCGCCCGCTTCATGAAGGTGTTTACAAAGGCCATATGCTACTGCACCTAAACCTTGCACCGCTACTTTGATACCAGCAAGATCTTGATGACCTCGTTGATGTTGTAAAGCTGCTTTAATACCTAAGAATGTACCATATGCTGTGAACGGTGAAGGGTTACCACTTTTACCTTCAAGGCCTAATACATAGTTAGTTTCTTTATTCATGATAGCCACATCATCACAAGTGATGTTTACATCTTCAGCTGAATAGTAGCTACCACTTAAACGCTCTAACTGACGACCAAATGCACGGAAAAGTTGCTCTGATTTAATTTCTTTAGCATTACCGATGATCACTGACTTACCGCCACCAAATGGTAAACGTGCCACAGCATTTTTGTAGGTCATACCTTTTGATAAGCGAAGTGCATCAGTAACAGCATCTTCATCAGTTGTGTAGTCCCACATTCTGCAACCACCAACCGCTGGACCTAACTTGGTATTGTGAACCGCGATAATAGCTTTTAGGCCTGATTCTTTATCTGAACAAAACACCACTTGCTCGTGGTTATCAAAGTCGACTTTATTAAATACAGCCACAGTTAAATACTCCGAAATTTTCTTACCCTAAAGGGTGTGAGCGCTGAAAGTGCCGAGACTTTATCACTTCGTATGCTCCCTTACCACTAAATGAGATGATAAAACTAAGCAAAGTTCTCAGGCCGAAATAACAACTCAAAAACTAACACTTTATGGAAAAAATATACCAGTCAACGTACGCATTAAGCATTGTTAATTCAAAACAAAATATTAACATCGCCAACTTTATTACGTGAACGTAAAGGTAAAGTACAGCGTAAAGAAAAAATGACAAAAAAATTATGCCGATAAAGCCAAGTAAAATCAGCTTTTAAAGAGATGTTAGAGAAATAGCTGAGACTGGTCAGAGCTGAAAAAAACGGCGCAGGTGCGCCGTTTTATGAAAAGAGTTTCAAGATGGTTATTTTAATTTGCCATCAAGTTCTTCGATTTTTGCTTTCCAAATAGCAGGGCCTTGCGTATGCGCATTGGCACCTTCACTATCAACAGCAACGGTTACTGGCATATCTTCTACTTCAAACTCGTAGATTGCTTCCATGCCTAAATCTTCGAACGCAACAACACGTGCTTTCTTGATTGCTTTAGATACAAGGTAAGCTGCACCACCTACTGCCATTAAGTAGATAGATTTATTGTTTTTGATTGATTCTACTGTAGCAGGACCACGCTCTGCTTTACCAATCATACCGATGATGCCCGTTTTTTCTAACATCATATCAGTGAATTTATCCATACGAGTCGCAGTTGTAGGGCCAGCAGGACCTACCGCTTCATCACCCACTGCATCTACAGGGCCAACGTAGTAGATAAACTTGTTATCAAAATCAACGCCTTCAGGTAAACCTTCACCTGATTGGATCATATCTTGTAAACGTTTATGCGCGGCATCACGACCCGTTAAGATAGTACCAGACAGAAGAACCGTTTCACCCATCTTCCATTCTTGCGTGTCTTCTTTAGTCAGTGTGTTTAAATCAACACGACGTGTACCTTCGCCTACTTCAAATGTAACTTCTGGCCAATCTTCTAGTTTAGGCGCTTTAAGATCAGCTGGGCCTGAACCATCTAACGTGAAGTGTACGTGACGCGTTGCTGCACAGTTCGGGATCATTACCACTGGTTTTGATGCTGCGTGAGTTGGTGCCGTTTTAACTTTCACATCAACTACGGTTGTTAAACCACCAAGACCTTGAGCACCAATACCTAACTTATTAGCACGTTCGAAGATATCGATACGCATTTTTTCTTCAGTTGTTTCAGCGCCGCGCTCAATTAGCTCGTGAATATCAACCGGATCCATTAATGATTCTTTAGCAAGTACCGCAGCTTTTTCTGCAGTACCGCCAATACCTATACCTAGCATGCCAGGTGGACACCAGCCCGCCCCCATGGTTGGTAATGTTTTCTCAACCCATGCAGCCACATCATCAGATGGGTTAAGCATAACCATTTTCGTTTTATTTTCTGAACCGCCGCCCTTCGCTGCCACCATTACTTCTACTTCAGCGCCTGGCACTAAGTCAATATGAACAACTGATGGTGTGTTGTCTTTAGTGTTTTTACGCGTACCAGCTGGGTCTGCAACAATTGATGCACGTAATGGGTTATCTGGGTTTAAGTATGCGCGACGTGTACCTTCATCAACCATTTGCTGTACAGTCATGTCTGTTTTATCCCACTTAACATCCATACCTACTTTTACGAAACAAGTAATGATACCTGTATCTTGGCACAGTGGACGTTTACCTTCAGCAGACATACGAGAGTTAATTAAAATTTGCGCAATGGCATCTTTTGCCGCTTTGCTTTGCTCTTTGTTGTAAGCTTTTTCTAAGGCTTGTACGAAATCGAGAGGGTGATAAAAAGAAATGTATTGCAATGCATCTTCAATGCTATCAATGAAGTCTTGCTGACGAATTGTACTCATTACGGGTTCCTTAAGTTTTTATCGCGTAGCGCTGTACGTGATCCTGAGTAAACCGGTGACGAAGATTTACTCTACGGGTTAGTCATGGCATCACTATAAAGGAAATCATAACGCTGCCAATCAAATTTAACTTATGATACCCTCCTCGCCCGTTTCGGGCTAGTTATTCAGGGCAATGTAGATGATAAACGATGAAAATTTGTGCATAAAATTAGATTTAAGTGGTGATTGCATCGCGCTATTTAGTCATTTTGCTCATTTGCCCCATGCCGTGTTGCTCGATTCAGCCAATAGCGAACATGTGAATAGCCGCTTCGATATCATCGCTATTGCCCCATTAAAGCAATTAGAAGTGCGTGAAAATACCTGCTTTGTCGACGGCAAAGCACAATCAAGTGATTGTTTTAGCTTGATGAAAGAAGGCCTTCAGGAATTTAATCACACAGCAAACTCTAATAACCTGCCTTTTACAGGTGGTTGGCTTGGCTATTTTGGTTATGATTTAGGTCGCGTGATTGAAAGCATGCCAACTACTGCCGAAAACGACATTAACATGCCGCAAATGGCTATTGGCCTTTATCCAGATGCCCTTATTTATGATAAGCAACAGCAAAGCTGGTTTTACGTCTGTCAGCCAAATCATAATCGCTTAGCGCTATACCAGCAGCACCTAAACGAAACACCAGCAAGTGCAGAGTTCGCGCTACAAAGCGACTGGCAATCAAACATGAGTAAAGCCAGCTACAGCGAAAAGTTCGAGAAAATTCAAGCTTATTTAAAAAGTGGTGACTGCTATCAGATCAACCTTGCACAGCGTTTTAAAGCTGAGTTTTCTGGTTCAACATGGCAAGCCTATAAACAACTTCGAGAAGCGAATAAAGCACCGTTTTCAAGCTATATAAATCACCCTGATGGCGCTATTTTATCTATCTCCCCTGAACGTTTTATTGCTATTAATCAGGGCCAAATAGAAACCAAGCCAATTAAAGGAACCCTCCCTCGTTTGGCTGACTCTGAACAAGACCAAGCGCAAGCAACCCGTTTACAACAATCTGAAAAAGACCGCGCAGAAAATGTCATGATTGTTGATCTGCTACGCAACGATTTAGGTAAAGTGGCTCGCCCAGGTAGCGTCACCGTTCCCTCGTTATTTGCCATTGAAAGCTTTCCGGCTGTGCATCATTTAGTAAGTACTGTGCGCGCAGAATTAGCGGATGGCAAAGATGCCGTTGACCAAATTCATGCCGCTTTCCCGGGAGGTTCAATTACCGGAGCGCCGAAGATTCGCGCTATGGAAATTATTGAAGAGCTCGAGCCGCATCGTCGTAGTGTGTACTGCGGCTCAATTGGCTACTTGAGTGCCTGTGGCAAGATGGATACCAGTATCACAATCCGTACTTTAGTGTGTCACAAAGGTGCAATCTATTGCTGGGCTGGCGGTGGCATTGTGGCTGATTCAAAGGTCGACTTGGAGTACCAAGAAACTTACGATAAAGTAAATAAAATACTGCCTTTATTAAAGTAAAAGTTGAAGTAACCACCTTGAATAGCCAGCAAATAATTGCCCGTTTTAGTTTAAGTCAAACCACAGAGCGCCCAGCTAGCATTCGCTTTAATGCCGAAAAGCGTGCCAGTGCCGTAATGTTACCTCTGCTTGATGTTAACGACGAAGCGCATTTGTTATTGTGCAAGCGACCTAGTTATTTACTTCATCACCCGGGGGAGATTTGCTTACCGGGTGGAAAGTATGAAGAACAAGATGACACTCTGCTGCACACCGCCCTTCGAGAGCTCAATGAAGAGCTTAATATTGCGACACACCAAGTGACTGTCCACGGTAAATTACATCAATACGCGACTCTAACCGGTTTCACTATTGAACCTTTTGTGTGTGTCCTTAGTGAGGGCACAACATGGCAAGCAGATCCCAACGAAGTTGCTGCCAGTTTTTTACTACCCTTATCTTATTTAAGTAATCAACAAAATTGGCAACCCCTCCCCTTTGAGCGAAATGGTAAAACCATTACTTTGCAAGGCTTGATGACCCCCCATGGTCTGCTTTGGGGAGCAACAGCAAGCATTATTAATAACTTTATCAAGCAGCTCGCCCTACCAGTTTAATTATCCTGCTTTTAGGGTTACACAGACACGTTTAAACGTTATCATGTGGCACCGTTCAAAGGCAGGTAGTATGCCGTTAATAGAAAAATGAGTAGCAAATTATGATCAGTGCATTCGATATGTTTAGTATTGGTATTGGCCCATCGTCATCTCACACAGTTGGCCCGATGCGCGCTTCGCGTTTATTTGTAAACGAACTAGAAGAAAAAAACTTACTTGCAAACGTCACCGATATTAAAGTTGAGCTATTTGGCTCACTCGGTCAAACAGGTATTGGCCATGGCTCTGGTAAAGCTGTGATCTTAGGCCTTGCCGGTTATGATCCAGAAACCATTGATGCTGACTTAGTCGACGATATCCTCGCAAAAATCGAAAAAGAGCAGGTTATTTATTTAAACCAAAGCCATAAAGCCAATTTCCCTAAGCAAGGTGCGATTGTATTTCATCGTCGTAAAACTCTACCAAAACACTCAAATGCAATGGAAATCATTGCTAGCCAAAATGGCGAAAAGTTATTCAGCAAAGTGTATTACTCAATCGGTGGCGGCTTTATCGTCAGTGATGAAGAGTTCGAGAACGAAAAACAAAAAGCACTCGAAATTCGCGAAGAAAACCCAGCGCCTTATCCGTTTAACACGGCTAAAGAGTTATTAGAGCTATGCCGTGAATCAGGGTTTAGTGTATCAACACTTATGATGCATAACGAAAAAACCCTGCGCAGCGAAAAAGACATCAAGGATGAGCTGTTTAATATTTGGCAAGTAATGAAAGCCTGTATTGAGCGTGGCATGCGCACAGAAGGGATTTTACCAGGCGGATTAAAAGTAAAGCGCCGTGCCCCAAGTTTACACCTTAAATTAAATATTGAAGTAAACAACGACCCATTACGTGCTATGGATTGGGTTGATTTATTTGCCCTTGCAGTAAACGAAGAGAACGCTGCCGGCGGCCGTGTTGTTACCGCACCAACCAATGGTGCTGCAGGTATTTTGCCAGCGGTATTAATGTATTATCACACTTTCATTAAAGAAGTAGACCGTGATATTGCAACACGTTACTTATTAACGGCGGCAGCAATTGGTATTTTATATAAAAAGAATGCGTCAATTTCGGGTGCTGAAGTTGGTTGTCAAGGTGAAGTGGGCGTTGCTTGCTCAATGGCAGCGGGTGCACTAACTGAAATCATGGGTGGTAATGTTGTACAGGTTGAAAACGCCGCTGAAATCGGCATGGAGCACAACCTAGGTCTAACTTGTGACCCTGTTGGCGGTCTTGTACAAGTACCGTGTATTGAACGTAATGCAATGGGCTCAATTAAAGCAATTAATGCGTCACGCCTTGCAATGCGTGGTTCTGGAGAGCAAAAAGTAACCCTTGATAAGGTCATTAAAACCATGCTCGATACAGGTAATGATATGAAAACGAAATACAAAGAAACCGCTCGCGGTGGCTTAGCAGTTAATATCATCGAGTGTTAATTTAAGCATAATAAAAAGCCGCTTTAAAGCGGCTTTCTTATCTCTATTTTACTGGTAACTCAATGTTTTCGAAGAGTTTATCAACATCTTCTTGGTTACGTAATAAACTTGCTCGTTCAACCAGCTCTTTCGTTAAGTGCGGGGCAAAACGCTCAATAAAATCATACATGTAGCTGCGTAAGAAGCTGCCTTTTCGAAAACCAATTTTAGTGGTGCTCGCTTCAAATAAGTGACTTGCATCAATACAGACTAAATCAGTATCTGTTATTTGATCAATCGCCATAGACGCCACAACACCCACACCTAGCCCTAAACGAACATAAGTTTTAATGACATCAGCGTCCGTTGCAGTAAAGACAATATGTGGCTCAAGGCCATGAGCATTGAAAGCTTTATCTAATTCAGAACGACCAGTAAAACCAAACACATAAGTTATCAGTGGGTATTTAGCCACATCGGCAACCGTTAAGTTATCAGCCTTTTGCGCAAGCGGGTGTGTTTTTGCCACAACAATACTGCGATTCCAGTGATAGCACGGCAACATAACTAAATCAGAGTATAAATGTAGTGCCTCAGTCGCAATGGCAAAGTCAGCATCACCGCGTGCTGCCGCATCAGAAATTTGCTGTGGCGTTCCTTGATGCATGTGCAGAGAAACTGCCGGGTACTTTTTCATAAAGCCTTGAATAACATTCGGTAATGCGTAACGAGCCTGAGTATGAGTAGTCGCAATGTTAAGTTTACCTTGATCAGGCAAAGTATGCTCATTAGCAACCGCTTTAATACCTTCAACTTTCGACAATATCTCTCGCGAAATATTAATTATTTCGTTACCGGCACTGGTTACATGGGTAAGGTGTTTGCCACTACGGCCAAAGATCTGTACGCCCAGTTCGTCTTCAAGCATACGAACTTGTTTCGAGATCCCCGGTTGCGAGGTAAATAAACTTTCGGCTGTCGCTGAGACATTCAGTTTATGATTTTGGACTTCGACTATATATCTGAGTTGTTGTAGTTTCATGGCTGCATTGTAAACGTTGTTATTGTTTATTTATAAAGGCTGCAAAGCGCAATGCCAAGCGATATTTCATCGCGCTATACATTTATATCTATTGTTTCTAAGGCTAACACATTAAATTAATGCTCGGTAGCCGTGTTTACTCGCAAAATATTCAATAAAGATGTTAGTTTAGCGCTATACTCATTATAAAGTAGTAAACTTAATAAGTTTATTCGAGATAACTACCGCAAAACTGTTCAGATCTAATCTTTTTAAGGTAATATAAAAAAATTAGATAGTTAAAACTGAGATTTAGTAATGATTGTTTCTATCATCATCATGCTCATTGTTGCATTAATTGTGATCGCATTATGGGTCAGTGCTGTGCAACAACACAAAGAAAAACAAGAAGCAGAGCGCCGCAAAGAGTTAACTAAACAAAAGAAAATCATTGAAGAGGCAGAAGACGTGCTGCTTAACAGTGCCAATATTCCCATGTCTGAGAATATTCTACGTATTATTCAGCGCCGTATATATGATGCGCTTGCAAGTATGGTACAACTCTCTCCAAGTTCTAAGGAACTCAAAAGTCGCTTAAATGAAGCTAAACAGCGTTTAGGGGGTCCAATTGAGGCGAATAATAGCGACTCATTAGTGTTACCAGACAACGATAAGCAGCTTATTTCTTTAATTCAAGGAATAAAAAAACTAAGGGCAGTGCTACGCTCTGAACATAGTAAAGGTAAAATCGAGAGTCAAATATTTGTTGCCGAAGATAAACGCCTTGAAAAACTACAACTTCGAATCAACGTAGAAAGCCAAATTAAGCGTGGGCTTTCAGCTCGCTCAGCAAATATGGTGGGCTCTGCCAGACAGTATTTCGAAAAAGCACTGGCAACGCTTAACTCAGTTAGCTATAGCGATGAATATGTAAACTCGAAAAGACAAGAAGTTGAAGGTTATTTAGAAACGATTAGCTCTGAGTTGAAAGCATCAAATGCGACGTCACTAAAGAAGAAAGCAGAACAAGAGCAGGACGATTTAGACGTGTTATTCGCACCAAAGAAAAAGTGGTAAACCACTTTTTCTTTGCTTTGTGAAAATTAAGATAAAAACGCAAACTTAACAATAAACAGCGCTGTTAATACCCACACACTAATACTGATTTCATCTTTTTTACCACATACCAACTTCACTGCAGTATAAGAAATAAAACCAAGCGCAATACCGTGAGCAATCGAGAAAGTTAACGGCGTCATCAATAATACCACACTCACTGGAATGGCATCTGTCATATCATCCCAATTTACCAGCTTTAAGTTTTGCATCATTAACACAGCTACATATAAAATTGCACCTGCCGTTGCATAAGCTGGGATCATGCCAGCAAGTGGCGCAAAGAACATCATTAACAAGAAACAAATGCCTACAACAACAGCAGTTAGACCTGTACGGCCGCCCACAGACACACCTGCTACTGATTCAATGTAAGACGTTGTTGTTGACGTACCAAGCATTGAGCCTGCAATGGTAGCTGTGCTGTCAGCGCTTAATGCACGACCTAAACGAGGCATTTTACCTTGTTCATCAGCAATACCTGCTTTTTGCGTTACAGCAACTAAAGTGCCTGAAGTATCAAACAAATCAACAAATAAGAACGCAAATACCACTGTTAGCATTGAGATTTCGAATGCTGCTGCAAAATCCAATTGCATAAAGGTTGGTGCAATTGAAGGCGGCATTGAAATAATTCCTTGATACTCCACAAGGTCTAAACCAAGCGCAATTGCGGTTACTAATAAAATACTGATAAGTACGCCGCTTTTCATATCGCGGTATAACAGTGCTGCAATAACAAAAAAGCTAAAAATCGCAAGTAGTGGACCTGGGGCTGTGATATCGCCTAACTGCACTAAGGTTGCAGGGCTTGCTACGATAATCCCAGCGTTTTTCAATGCAATAAGCGCTAAGAAAGCACCGATACCTGTGGCAATAGCTCGCTTTAATACCAGTGGAATAGCGTCTATGATCCACTCTCTCACCTTAAATAGGCTTAAGAATAAAAAGATACAACCAGACATAAAAACTGCACCTAATGCAGCTTGCCAAGTGTAGCCCATGCCCAAAACAACACCATAAGTGAAGAAGGCGTTTAAGCCCATACCCGGAGCCAGTGCTAATGGGTAGTTTGCCCATAAACCCATGATAAAACAGCCAATTGCAGCAGCAATACAGGTTGCTACGAATGCCGCACCTTGATCCATTCCCGCTTCTGCAAGCATGGCAGGGTTAACAAATACAATGTAAACCATGGTAATGAATGTTGTGATGCCAGCAATAGTCTCGCGGCGCACAGAGGTGTTGTTTTCAGTGATTTTGAAAAGTCTTTCGAACATGTTGAACTTTAAGTTGAGATTAATTGGCTAATTTTATCATATTTTATCTCAATAAGAGGACATTTTACCTTGCAATGTTCTAAACTAATAAGGTCTTTTATTTCAAGAAAATAACTAAACTATGTCTGATAATTCGCCAGTAGGCTTAGATTTAGAGCAACAGCTTGATAATGTACTTGCCTTTATTACCCAACCCGATAAAGGGTCGGCGCCAAATAAAAGTACTCAATCTGTTGAAAACGTACTAAACAAAGCTTTGTATTATTTAAAAAATGAACAGCCTCCCCTTGCTGCCAAATGGATGCGCTTAGCAGCTATGGCCGGTAACCATAGGGCGCAATTTTATATGGGGCTGTTTTTCATCAAAGGGCAAGGTGTACCACACAGTGTTTTTCATGGCGCGGTGTGGTTAAGTCTGGCAAGTAGCCAAGGTTATGAACCTGCAACGGCTGCACTTGATGATCTTAGAAAACACATCAGTACGCGCAGATTACATGATGCGCAAAGCTATGCAGCTACCCTATATGAACAAATCCACCAGCAGCAATTTGCACATTTAATTCCTCGAGATCCTGACGCAAGCTAACACGCGTCAGGTTCTACAACTCATTAATGCTGTCTTGTCAGTTTACTCTCAAATGTTATGAGACCTGCACCAACTACAAGCAATAAGATACCTATAAACTCAAGCCACACATGGCCTTTATGGGGCTTGATAATAGGTGTTTTTGAAGTAAGGCTATATAAGCGCCTGCCTTGCTCGCCAGATTCTACAAACGAAATACCTTTATAGTCCGCTGAAATAATAAATTTAAAATCATGCCTGCTAATCATTTCTCGACGTTTAGCATCTATTTTCTCGCGGCTTTGTTCTACGAGTAGCGTTCGCCAATCATGAAAAATGCCATCTGGTTCATTATCTTTCACTACACCATATGATTTGTACTCATAGAACGTTGTATTGAATAGCTTTTCTTGATGCCCTAAATAAAACATGGCGCAACCTAGCGCACTTAACAGTATCGCAATATAGATTAATGAGCGCTGTTTAATGAATTGCTTATTACTTTGTTGCTTATACCAAGCTTCAATGTCAGGCACATTAATCAATCTCGCTTTATCTACAGAATGTTTTAATGGCTCCATAAAGTCGCAAATTGTTAGATTGAGCGCCGTTAATATTGAACGAAATGTGTCGTTTGAAGGCACTGATTTATCGTTCTCAAGTTTTGAAAGGTAGCTTTGCTCTATTCCAACTTGCTCAGCAAATTCTGGTTGGCTTAGTTTTAGCTCACTGCGATAGTGTTTTAGTTGTGTTCCGAATGTACTCATAACGCATTTCCTTTTTGTTGTGGAGCCGCCATTCTTTGCTATTCATGCAGATATAAGAAGCTGAATAAATAGGAATAATGAAGAATATTAGCAAGATAGGAAGAAATTTACGAGATACGAGATACGAGATACGAGATACGAGATACGAGATACGAGATACGTTTTCAGTATAAGGAAATACTAAGGCGTAGTGTAAAGACTTATATAATCATTTGCTTGAGGAAAACAAATGGCGGAGTGGACGGGACTCGAACCCGCGACCCCCGGCGTGACAGGCCGGTATTCTAACCAACTGAACTACCACTCCGCAGTGGTATGTGCATGGGGTAATGCACTTAATTTGTTTATGATATCAAATGGCGGAGTGGACGGGACTCGAACCCGCGACCCCCGGCGTGACAGGCCGGTATTCTAACCAACTGAACTACCACTCCGCAGAGATATCATTGTTATTACTTAATTTGTTGGCGGAGTGGACGGGACTCGAACCCGCGACCCCCGGCGTGACAGGCCGGTATTCTAACCA
>NZ_VFBD01000014.1:0-62361 GCF_011319765.1 Pseudoalteromonas sp. MB47
GCTAATCCCACTTGGGCTAATCTTATGGCGTGAGGCCCGAAGGTCCCCCACTTTGGTCCGTAGACATCATGCGGTATTAGCAGTCGTTTCCAACTGTTGTCCCCCACCATAAGGCATATTCCCAAGCATTACTCACCCGTCCGCCGCTCGTCAGCAGAGTAGCAAGCTACTCTCTGTTACCGCTCGACTTGCATGTGTTAGGCCTGCCGCCAGCGTTCAATCTGAGCCATGATCAAACTCTTCAATTAAAAGTTTTTTGTTTGAAGTAAACTTCAAACCATGCTCAATGAATTCTGATTTTGATATCTTTCGATATCGAATTGACTATGAAGTCACTCAGTTACATTTGAGACTCTAAATTTGTTTGCGTTACTTAGTAAACTAAGCTTCGCTGTTAGAACTCAATCTGTACGAGTGCCCACACAGATGATTGCTTTATATTGTTAAAGAACGTTGCGACGTTGTCGCTAGGGATGCGTATAATACATCCTTAATTTTTCGAGTCAACACTTAATTTTAAACTTTCTTTTTAGACCGTTTTAAACCGAAGTTTTACTTAACTCTCTGTCACTTTGTTCAGCCTTTTTCATTGCTGCCCGCCGTGTCAGTGGATGCGCATTATAGGGATACGAAGAATTAACGCAAGCACTTTTTGAAGGTTTTTTTGAATATTTTCAAATTAGTGCAATAACCATACAAATAAAGGGTTACAGAGGGGTTTTAGCTCAAAAAGCAGTCATTTTTGTGAGGATAAAATGGCATAGAAAAAGCGACATACATTAAATTAGCTATGTCGCTTTTTATTTTTATAAGGCGGATTAGTTAGTAGAAATTTCCCAAACAGCGATTGAACCCGAAATTTCATTACCAACAACTAGCAATGCTTCATTCGTTGCACTTTGTTCTGCAGGTATAAATGCCATACCTTCAGGAGCAAGATCACCTGTTATATCTGCATCAGCTTCTAGGCCACGATTAAAAAAGTAATCTTGGAATGTCACATTGTATGGATTAGTAATATCAAACACCATAATGCCACCCATACGCTCTAAACCAATAAATGCAAATGTACGTTCGCCAATAGTACCCAGTGTTAACGCTTCTGGTTCTGCACCTTTGTCATCAGAGCGACTATCACCTTCATTTTCATCTTCGTTATTATTGAATGCTGCTCCGTGAACTGATGCAGTAATACGTGAGATTTGATCGCCCGAGTCAAAAACCACCATGCCGTTACTATCCCAGATGGTAAAAGAGCGAGCACCATATGCATAGAGTGATTCATATTCGCCATTATTATCTTCATCACCTTTAACAGTGGTTACTTTTAAACGGCCAATATCACTGTTGTCATTGTTCAGGTAGTCAAAATTGCTTGCCAGTGTTAAGTCTTTAGCTCTAGTTTCATCTATATATGATAAACAACCATCATCTTCATCGTAATCTAGACCACCTTTTGCTAAACAATCAGCTTCGTCGGTTGTATCAAAGAAGTATTCTCGTGCATCACCTTCGTTCGCTGTGACAATAAAGTTAGCACCTTTCCAAGTAAAGCTTGAAATCGTATCTGGTTGATACATGCCATAGAGACCAGGGTACGATTTAAAGTTAACGCCACCGTCTTTATCAGATGCATCAAAAAGTAAATTGGACCAATCTTTAAAACCTAATCCTTTAAGCTCTAGGCTATTATCTTCAAGGTTGACGATAGCAAGGGCGTTATTTTCTTGTAGTGAGACGTAGGCAAACTTATTGTCTTTCGAAACGCTGATGTATTCAGGTTCTAAATCCATTGCTACGGTTGTATTAATCAAGTTACCGTTGATTGTTCGACCTGTCGGGTTAGCAAATACAATCCCAAGTTCTTCAAGCTCTGCTTGTTTGTCGTTATAAGCCGAAAAAGTAATGCTAATAGCAGTATCTGCAATTACACCATCATTAATATTAATAATGCTGATAGAGCCTTCAGGGTCAATGCTATAGTCACCATTAGGTTCACCTTCATTTGCAACCAGTACTTTATTGCCATCATGGCTAAAAGTAACCATGTCGGGCAGGGCGCCTACAGTGACATTTTTAATAAACTGAGGCTCGTCGCCACTAATATCATAAAATGCGATTAAACCTGCATCACCGGTATTACTAGCTGCCATTGCAACGGCTAAAAGTTCATTATTAGCATCAATCGCGATACTGTTTGCATCACCCACACTGTGCTCATTAAGTGCAAGGGTAATCTCTGAGCTTAAATTAGTGCCGTTTATAACCCCTTCGTTATCTTTAACTAAAGCTGCACGGTCAAAGCTATCGGCTTTCATGATATTAACGACCGCAGAATCACCGGAACTATTGATAGCAAATATTCGTTGTTTAGATGCTTGGTAAGCAACAATTTCCGCAGCACCTTCAGGGCTTTCTGCGTTCAGCACTGCACGGCCGATAAGATTTATAGTTAAAGCAGCGTTTGCATCTGTACCATTTGCTCCGTCAGTTCCGTTTGCACCATCGGTGCCATTTACCCCATCAGTTCCATTAGTACCATTTTGACCTGCAGGACCTTGCTCACCTTGTAGGCCGTCTTTGCCGTCGTCACCGTCTAATGAGCAGCCAGAAAGAATGGTTAAAAGTGATAGCGCAATAATTGATCTTTTTAACATTATTATTTTTCCTTGGAGTTGTATTGAGGCAATTACAACACGCAGGCATTACAACTATATGGCACTTTTATGAGAACAAAATTTAGTCATAAAAAAAGCGAGTATAAACTCGCTTTTTATTTATAAATTAGTAGGGTAGCTCATTACTTTTTAGTTGGGCGCTTCCAACCAGTAAGGTTACGTTGTTTACCACGAGCGACTGCAAGCTGATCATCTTCAACAGTATTAGTGATAACAGAGCCTGCGCCAATCGTTGCCATTGAGCCAATATTAACAGGGGCCACCAGTGATGAATTAGAACCGATAAAGGCGTTATCTCCAATAATGGTTTTTGATTTATTTACGCCATCATAGTTACAAGTAATAGTCCCTGCGCCAATATTAACTTTTTCGCCAACTTCAGTGTCGCCTAAGTAGGTTAGGTGGTTTGCTTTTGAGCCTTTGCCTAAGCGAGTCTTTTTCATCTCAACGAAGTTACCAATGTGCGAGTCTTCTTCCATAATCGCACCAGGGCGAAGGCGGGCATATGGGCCTAAAGTGCATTTAGCAGCAACGCTGGCTTCTTCAACAAGTGAGTTAGCTTTAATAACAACGTTATCGCCGATAGTACAATCTTTAAGTACGCAATTTGGGCCAATTTGTACGTTATTACCAAGCGTTACTTTACCTTCGAAAATAACATTAACGTCGATCAGTACGTCTTCGCCAGTCGTTACTTCACCACGTACATCAATACGAGCAGGATCAGCAAGTGTTGCGCCGTTTAGCATTAGCTCTTCTGCTTGCCATGCTTGGTATGCACGTTCAAGCGCTGAAAGTTGTACGCGATTATTAGCACCTTCAACTTCCATCGGATGCTCAGGCTGTGCAGAGGTAATTTCAACCCCTTCACTGTGTGCCATAGCTACAATATCTGTTAAGTAATATTCACCTTGGGCGTTGTTGTTAGATAGGTTACCTAACCAACGTTTAAGTAGCGCACCATTAGCAGCCATAATACCGGTATTGATTTCTTTAATCGCAAGTTGCTCAGGTGAAGCGTCTTTTTGTTCAACAATACCGACTAGCTTGCCATTTTCACGGATCATTCGGCCATAACCTGATGGGTCATCTAAGGTAACCGTTAATACTGCTAAGCCTTTTTCTGGAGTCGCAGCAAGTAGCTTTTCTAAGGTCGTGCGTTTTGTTAGTGGCACATCACCATAGAGAATTAATACGGTGTCATCATCGGCAATGTGTTCTTTAGCAACAGCAACAGCATGACCCGTACCGAGTTGTTCTTCTTGTAATACCCAGTTTACTTGGTTGTGCGATAGGGCTTCTTGAAGCTGATCACGGCCATGACCGTAAACAAGATTTGTTTCACGAGCACCAAGGGCAGTGGCATTATCGATAACGTGCTGAACCATAGGTTTACCAGCAACTTTGTGTAATACCTTAGGTAGAGCAGAGCGCATACGGGTGCCTTTACCCGCAGCAAGAATAACGGTAGTCAGAGACATTAAAACAATATCCTTCTTTCTTTGTTTTAGGTGTGCAATATTTTGTGAGTTCTGGGAAACATACAAAGTTGTGTAAGTCACATCATGTGTAAATACGCAATCCTAATGCATTGGACTGAACCTTGAATGAAACAGCTATTCACTAATAATTTACACTATTGTAGCGAGCTTTGATGAAGGATATAAGTATAAATATAAAGTAGGGTGCTAAACGGTGAATTTTAGGCACAAAAAAGCCCACGTTAAGTGGGCTTTTCGAAAACCGAGTAGGCTTACTTTTTACGTAATTGTTGAATTACGCGAAGTTGAGCGATTGCTTCAGCAAGTTGCACTGCAGCTTGTTGATAATCTAACTCAGCAGTTGACGTATTCGCCATTTGCTCTTCAGCATCACGTTTAGCTTTTTCAGCCGCTTGCTCGTCTAGGTCTTCACCACGTACTGCAGTATCTGCAAGAATCGTGATGCGATCCGGTTGAACTTCTAGCGTGCCGCCAGCAATATACATCACGTCTTCGTGACCAAATTGCTTAACTAAACGTACCATACCAGGTTTTAGGGCAGTTAATAATGGAGCGTGACCATAGTTAACACCAAGGTCACCTTCACTACCACTCACTTGAATCGATTCAACCAGACCAGAGAACAAGCTCTCTTCTGCGCTTACTACGTCAAGATGTACAGTCATAGCCGCCATACTACCCTCCTAATTACATGCTTTTGGCTTTTTCTTGAGCTTCTTCAATAGAGCCAACCATGTAGAACGCTTGCTCTGGCATATCATCAAACTCACCGTTTAAGATACCTTTGAAGCCAGCAATTGTGTCTTTAAGTGACACGTATTTACCAGGCGCGCCTGTGAATACTTCAGCAACGAAGAACGGCTGAGATAGGAAACGCTGGATTTTACGTGCACGAGATACAACTTGCTTATCTTCGTCAGAAAGCTCGTCCATACCTAGGATTGCGATGATGTCTTTAAGTTCTTTATAACGTTGAAGAACTGTTTGAACGCCACGCGCTGTATCGTAGTGCTCTTGACCGATTACTAGTGGGTCAAGTTGACGTGAAGATGAATCAAGTGGGTCTACCGCAGGGTAGATACCAAGTGAAGCGATATCACGAGAAAGTACTACTGTTGCATCTAAGTGAGCAAACGTTGTTGCTGGAGATGGGTCAGTTAAGTCATCCGCAGGTACGTATACCGCTTGGATTGAAGTGATTGAACCCGTCTTAGTAGATGCGATACGCTCTTGAAGTACACCCATTTCTTCAGCAAGAGTTGGTTGGTAACCTACTGCTGAAGGCATACGACCTAGAAGTGCTGATACCTCTGTACCCGCTAGAGTATAACGGTAGATGTTATCAACGAAGAAAAGTACGTCACGACCTTCGTCACGGAACTTCTCAGCCATAGTAAGACCAGTTAACGCTACGCGTAAACGGTTACCCGGTGGCTCATTCATTTGACCGTATACTAGAGATACTTTATCTAGTACGTTTGAGTCGTTCATCTCATGGTAGAAGTCATTACCCTCACGAGTACGCTCACCAACACCTGCGAATACTGAGTAACCGCTGTGCTCGATTGCGATGTTACGGATAAGTTCCATCATGTTTACGGTTTTACCAACACCGGCACCACCGAATAGACCAACTTTACCACCTTTAGCGAATGGACATACAAGGTCGATTACCTTGATACCAGTCTCTAAAAGTTCTACTGAACTTGATTGTTCTTCATAAGAAGGTGCTGCACGGTGAATAGACATACGCTCTTCTTCACCAATTGGACCAGCTTCATCAATAGGGTTACCTAATACGTCCATGATACGACCTAGTGTCTTCGTACCTACTGGAACGTGGATTGGCTGACCTGTACCTTCTACTGCAGTACCACGACGTAAACCGTCAGTAGTACCAAGTGCGATACCACGTACCACACCGCCACCTAGCTGTTGTTGAACTTCTAAAGTTAAACCAGCTAAGTCGCCATCTGTTACTTTTAGTGCGTCATATACGGCTGGCACGTTGTCTTGTGGAAATTCGATATCCACAACGGCGCCGATAATTTGGACGACCTTACCTAAACTCATGTCTATTCCTCTCATTAAACTTTGCCGAAGCGTTAAACTGCTGCCGAACCGCCAACAATCTCACTAATTTCTTGTGTGATTGCAGCTTGACGAGCCTTGTTATAAACAAGCTGTAACTCATCCATAAGGTCGCCAGCGTTATCAGTTGCAGCTTTCATTGCAACCATACGGGCAGCCTGTTCAGAGGCAGCGTTCTCAACTACACCTTGGTATACTTGAGACTCAATAAAGCGTACTAACAGAGCTTCTAAAATCGCTTCTGGGTTTGGCTCATATAAGTAATCCCAAGAATGTTGAGATACTTCTTCTTCAGCTTTTGGCAAAGGGAGTAACTGATCGATTGTTGGCTCTTGCTTCATAGTATTAACGAACTTGTTGAATACTACGTATAAGCGGTCAATTTTACCTTCAGAGTATGCATCTAGCATTGTCTTTACAGGACCAATAACGTCTTGTAGTGAAGGTGTATCTCCTAAGTTCGCTTTTTTAGCGACTAACTTACCGCCAAAACGTTGGAAAAAGCCAGCTGCTTTGCTACCTAAAGTAGTAAATTCAGCTTCAACGCCTTTTTCTTTCCACGCTTTAACATCTAGGGCAACTTTTTTGAACTCGTTTGAGTTCAAGCCACCACATAGACCACGGTCAGTAGAGATAACAATATAACCAACTCGTTTTACTTCACGCTCTTCTAAGAAAGGGTGAGTAAAATCAAGATTTGCTTGAGCAACACGACCAATCACTTGGCGTAAGTTTTCAGCGTATGGACGGCTTGACGCCACACGTTCCTGCGCTTTTTTCATTTTAGACGCAGCAACCATTTCCATTGCGCTGGTGATCTTTTGAGTATTCTTGATACTCCCGATCTTGCTTTTAATCTCTTTTCCGCTGGCCATGACTCTCTCTCCGAATCAGGTGGGCTTTAGTTGCCTAAAGCTCACCATTCATAACTAAATTACCAAGTTTGCGTCGACTTGAACTTCTCTAGAAGTTCTTTAAGTTGAGCTTCAATCTCAGCGTTGTAGTTACCAGTTTCATTGATTTGAGCCATTAGCTCTGCGTATGTGCTGTTTGCATAAGAAATTAGGCCAGCTTCGAAATCCATGATTTTCGCGATTTCGATGTCTTTTAGGTAGCCTTTTTCAGCAGCAAATAGCGACAGAGACATTTCAGCAACAGACATTGGTGCGTACTGTTTCTGCTTCATTAGCTCTGTTACGCGTTCACCATGCTCTAATTGAGCACGTGTTGCATCGTCAAGGTCAGACGCGAACTGCGAGAACGCAGCTAATTCACGGTACTGAGCTAACGCTAGACGGATACCACCACCTAGTTTCTTAACGATTTTAGTTTGCGCTGCACCACCAACACGAGATACCGAGATACCAGCGTTAACAGCTGGACGGATACCTGAGTTGAATAAGTCAGTTTCTAAGAAGATCTGACCATCGGTGATAGAGATAACGTTTGTCGGTACGAACGCAGAAACGTCGCCGCCTTGAGTTTCAATGATTGGCAATGCCGTCAA
Organism: Pseudoalteromonas sp. MB47; assembly: GCF_011319765.1. Lineage (NCBI taxonomy): Bacteria > Pseudomonadati > Pseudomonadota > Gammaproteobacteria > Alteromonadales > Pseudoalteromonadaceae > Pseudoalteromonas > Pseudoalteromonas sp. MB47. The sequence goes on from NZ_VFBD01000014.1 coordinate 7,779, forward strand.
TGAACCTGTTTTACCTTTCACTTCACCATTAGTGAACTTCTCAACGTAATCAGCGTTTACACGTGATGCACGCTCTAGAAGACGTGAGTGAAGGTAGAATACGTCACCTGGGTATGCTTCACGGCCTGGTGGACGCTTAAGTAGTAATGAGATTTGACGGTAAGCAACAGCTTGCTTAGATAAATCATCATATACGATTAGCGCGTCTTCACCACGGTCACGGAAGTATTCACCCATAGTACAACCAGAGAATGGTGCTAGGTACTGAAGTGCCGCAGATTCAGAAGCAGATGCAACAACAACGATTGTGTTTTCTAATGCACCGTGCTCTTCTAATTTACGTACTACGTTAGCGATAGTAGATGCTTTTTGACCAACTGCAACGTACACACACTTAACGCCTGTACCTTTTTGGTTGATGATAGCATCGATTGCTAATGCAGTTTTACCAGTTTGGCGGTCACCGATCACAAGCTCACGTTGACCACGACCTACTGGGATCATCGCATCGATAGATTTATAACCAGTTTGTACTGGCTCATCTACTGATTGACGTTCGATAACGCCTGGTGCGATTTTCTCAACAGGTTCAAAACCGTCGTTATCTAAAGCGCCTTTACCGTCGATAGGTGCACCTAGTGTGTTAACAACACGACCAAGTAGACCACGACCAACAGGAACCTCTAGGATACGACCAGTTGATTTAACTTTTACGCCTTCTTTAAGGTCAGCGTAAGGACCCATTACTACAGCACCTACTGAGTCACGCTCAAGGTTTAGTGCGATAGCATAACGGTTGCCAGGAAGCTCGATCATCTCACCTTGCATACAGTCAGCAAGACCGTGGATGCGGATGATACCGTCAGTAACAGATACGATAGTACCTTCGTTACGAGCTTCACTTACAACTTCGAACTGCTCAATACGTTGTTTGATCAGATCTGAAATTTCAGTGGAATTAAGTTGCATGCTCTTTTTCCCAATTACGATTGTAGTGATGTAGCTAAGCGGGCTAATTTGCCACGTACTGAGCCGTCGATTACAGTGTCACCCGCCTTAATGATAAGACCGCCAACAACTGTAGTATCTTCACTACAATTCAGCTTAACTTTGCGTGCGAAACGTTTTTCAAGTGCCGCTACCAATGTTGCTTGCTGCTCAGCAGCAAGCGGTGTTGCAGAAATCACGTCAACGTCGATTTCTTTGTCGTAGTCCGCTTTAAATTCAGCGAATAACTCAGCAACAGCAGGCAGTGCAACTAAACGTCCATTTTCAGCCATCACCTTGATTAGGTTCTGACCTTGTTCGTTGAGCTGCTCTGCACAGATCTTGATAAACAGATCTGCTTGTTCAGTAGCAGTAGGCAATCCAGCTAGCGCGGCAGCGGCTTGCTCGTTGCTGGCAACTTGGCCAGCAAAGAACAGCATGTCGTTCCAACTTTCAACAGTGCCTTTTTCAACGGCAAGTTCAAAAGCCGCTTTAGCGTATGGGCGAGCGATAGTAGCCAATTCAGACATGCTCATACCCTCCTAATTACAGCTCAGCGACAAGTTTTTCAACGATGTCACTGTGTGCGGCTTGATTGATTTCGCGCTCTAAAATCTTCTCAGCACCAACCACTGCCAGCGTCGCTACTTGTTTACGTAGTTCTTCTGTTACACGGTTACGCTCTGCTTCGATTTCAGAGTGCCCTTGAGCAATAATTTTTTCACGCTCTTGTTGACCACGAACAGTTTCTTCGTCAACGATTAGCGTGGCACGCTTTTTAGCTTGTTCAATGATATCAGCCGCTTGAGCTTTTGCCTCTTTAAGCTGCTCAGCAGCTTTCTTTTGCGCAAGTTCTAAGTCTTTTTCGGCTCTATCAGAGGCAGCTAAACCATCTTCGATTTTCTTCTGGCGAGCTTCAATTGCACCATTTAGTGGTGGCCATACGTATTTCATACAGAAAAGTACGAAAACCGTAAATGCAATTAATTCACCGATAAGAGTGGCTGTTAAGTTCACGACCGCTCCTCCTTAAAATAGTAAGCTGTTCAAAAAATAATATTAAAGTACGAACAACAATACCATTGCGATACCAACACCGATCATAGCTACGGCATCGATTAGACCAGCAAGGATGAACATCTTAACTTGTAATGAAGGTGCAAGTTCAGGTTGACGTGCACAAGCTTCTAGGAATTTACCACCCATGTTACCGAAGCCGATAGCAGTACCGATTGCACCGAAGCCGATAAGTAGAGCAACAGCGATGTACTTAAGACCAATCATTAGTTCCATTTTTTTCTCCAAAGTTTCAATTGTAAATTAAAGTTAAAATTTAAAAGTGTAAAAAATTAGTGATTATCTGAGCTTGCCATGCTTAGGTATACGATTGTAAGCATCATGAATACGAATGCTTGCAGTACGATTACTAAGATGTGGAATACAGCCCAAATAAAGTGCAACGGTAGTTGCATTAAACCAACTGCGCCGATCAAGATGAAAATCAACTCACCAGCATATAAGTTACCGAATAAACGCAGTGCTAACGAGAACGGCTTAGCAACTAAAGCGATTGTTTCTAGTAATAAGTTACATGGGATTAAGAACACCATCGCTAGCTTGTTATTAGAGCTAAACGGGTGAAGGGTTAATTCAGCTAAGAATCCGCCAATCCCTTTGATTTTGATTGCGTAACCGATCATCAGAATGAATACACCAATAGCAAGTGCAGCAGTCATGTTGATGTCTGTTGTAGGTACAATCTTCATGTAAACATCGTGAGAATCCATACCAAATGCTTGCTCGCCAACGAAGCCAGCGAATGCAGGTAGGAAATCAACCGGAATCAAGTCCATTAAGTTCATTAAGAACACCCAAACGAAAATCGTTAGAGCTAATGGAGCGATTAATGCGCTTTTACCGTGGTATGTGTCACGTACGTTGTCGCCAACGAACTCAACGATCATTTCAATGAAACACTGAAATTTACCAGGTACACCGGTATTTGCTTTCTTAGCGGCACTACGGAAGATCCATAAAAATACAAGACCTAGACCGATTGACCATGCGAGGGTATCTATATTCCATGTCCAGAAACCACTGTCTGCACACGCTTTGTTGAAGGCAAGACCAGCGTCGGTCGAGCACATCTTAGCGTTAGTTAAGTGGTGCTGAATATGGCTTGATAGAGTTACTTCTTCTGCAGCCATGTTATATCCCAAAAGTTAATGATTAAAAAAAACGGGCGCAAACAATCCGCTAAATAACACCAATACATAAACACAGAAAAACGGTAATAAAACGACCGTGTAAGACTTCAGTATCAGTGCAAACAAAACGATTGTTAGCATAAATTTTAATCCGTTGCCGCGCTTTAGCGAGGCATACACTTGATTTACTCGACTTGCACCCATATAACGGAATGCATAGACAGCAAATACAAAATTAGGGAGTAGTGCAACAGCTCCGCCAGCAAGCGCTGACTGGCCGGCATTGACTCCCCAACCTATAAAAACAATTACTGCAGCGATTAATGCTACGATACCCTGAAGACAAATTAATTTAAATGCGGCAAGCCTATACGGCCTTGCTAACCTATTAGTCACGTTTTGTTAACCTTTAGAACGTTAAATTGTCAGGGTATGAAAACTGGCGAAATTATACTGATTCCTACCAGTTTTGCAACTTGAGTCGACCCTTTGTAGTGCAAAAACACCACAAATGTCTCTTTTTGGACATGTTATTAATTAATGACGGGAATAGTCTTAATTTATACGGCTTAAAATGCCATCCAACTCATCAAGAGTTGTATAAGAGATAACCAGTTTGCCTTTGCCTTTTTTATTGTAGTTTATTTCTACTTTGGCGCCTAAATTTTCAGCAAGTTTTTGTTCTAACTGTTTGACATCCGGATCTTTTTCTTGTACTTCTTTTTTCGGAGCTGGTTCTAAAATAGAGCGAACTAATTTCTCAGTTTCACGAACAGTCAACGCTTTAGCAACCGCTAATCTAGCAGCATCTGACTGCGCTTCGCCTTCAAGTGCCAATAAACAACGTGCATGACCCATTTCGATGTCGCCATGTTCTAACAAGATTTTAACATCTTCGTTAAGGTTATTTAGACGTAGTAAATTAGTCACAGTCGTACGCGATTTACCAACTGCTTCGGCGACTTGTTGATGAGTGAGTTCAAATTCGTTAAGTAAACGATTCAATGCAATCGCTTCTTCCATCGCGTTTAGGTCTTCACGTTGGATATTTTCAATCAATGCGATCGCAACGGCTGCTTCATCTGGTACATCTTTGATGATACATGGAACAGCATCTAATTTTGCAAGTTGAGCAGCACGCCAACGACGTTCACCAGCAATAATTTCATATTTGTCTGCACCAATTTGGCGCACAACAATTGGCTGAATGATGCCTTGAGCACGAATTGAGCTGGCTAACTCTTCTAGCGCTTCTTCAGACATGTCTTTACGCGGTTGATATTTACCCGATTGTAAAAACTCAATCGCTAATTTTTGCAGCTCACCTTTGCTTTGCTCTGCAACTACTTCAGAGACTTGCTCTGGTGTTGCTGTCGCTTGTTGCTGATTATTTGCACTTGGGGCAGGTTTTGATGAACTTAATAAAGCGTCGAGTCCTCGGCCTAAACCGCGTTTTTTAGCAGACATGTTATTTTTTTACCTCGAAGTTAGGCTACTGCTGAAGATGTTTTCTCTTTTCTACGTAACATTTCGCCGGCTAGGGCTAAGTAAGCTTTAGCACCACTTGATGCACGGTCATAATACATGGCAGGGGCACCAAAACTCGGCGCTTCTGCTAAACGGACATTACGTGGGATAACGGTACGATATACTTTATCGCCAAAATGTTGTTTGAGTTGTTCTGATACATCATTTGCAAGGCGATTGCGCGGATCATACATGGTGCGCAAAATCCCTTCAATTGTTAACGCTGGATTTACTAGCTTAGATAGCTGCGTAATGGTATCCATTAATGCCGTTAAACCTTCAAGGGCATAATACTCACATTGCATCGGAACTAAAATCGAATCTGCGGCAGCCATTGCATTAACAGTAAGCATGTTAAGTGAAGGCGGGCAGTCGATAAAAATGAAATCGTATTGGTCTTGAATTTGTTCAAGCGCATTACGTAAACGCACTTCACGAGCAAACAATTCCATTAGTTTAACTTCAGCGGCAGTCACATCGCCATTAGCAGCAATTAAGTGATACTCACCTGAGGTTTCTTTATTGATCACTTCATCGATTGGTGTTTCTTCAATCAATAAATCGTAAATAGTCGCAACATCACCGTATTTATCGACACCACTACCCATGGTAGCGTTTCCTTGCGGATCAAGATCGATTAATAACACTTTACGCTTCGTCGCGGCCATCGATGCCGCGAGGTTCACAGCGGTGGTCGTTTTACCAACACCACCTTTTTGGTTTGCTAATGCGATGACTTTTGCCACAGTGCTCTGATCCCTAGTCTTTAGATAGAATGATTAGATGTCTTTGCGCATCTAACTCAGGTACTTCCAAGCTGATTTTTTCATCAAACTTAATACCTTTAGGTAATGAGTCTAGTTCTTCGCTCGGAAATACGCCTTTTAAGGCGATAAATTTACCTGAATGATCAATCAAGTGCGCACACCAGTCAACCATATCTTGTAAAGAGGCGAATGCACGACTTAATACACCATCTAATTTAACACTTGGTTGATATTCTTCAACTCTAGACTGCACTGGGGTTACATTTTCAAGGCCAAGTGCATGTTTTACCTGCATCAAAAAGCGCACGCGTTTACCTAAACTATCTAACAATACAAATTGTGTATCAGATAAAGCGATGGCTAATACGATACCCGGTAAACCAGGACCCGTACCTACATCAATGTAATGTTTGCCTTTAAGGTGTGGTGCAACAACTAAGCTATCCATAATATGTTTAACCATCATTTCTTCAGGTAAACGAACAGAGGTTAAGTTATACGCTTTGTTCCACTTGTCTAATAATTCAACATATTGCACAAGTTGTTGTTGCTGTTTTTCTGTTAGCGCAATATCAGTTTGCGCTAACAGCGAAGTTAATTGTTGTTGTAACACTGTATTCCTCACCAACTACGCAGTCTTGCGCAGTAAGCCTTGCTTTTTCAGATAGACTAATAATAGCGAAATAGCAGCAGGGGTGATACCTGAAATACGTGACGCTTGGCCAATTGTATCTGGACGACTATCAGTAAGCTTTGCGATAACCTCATTTGATAAACCAGAAACAGTTGAATAATCAAAGTCTTTTGGTAATACAGTTTGTTCATGACGTAGCTGCTTATTGATCTCATCTTGCTGACGAGCAATATAGCCTGCGTACTTAGTATGGATCTCAACTTGCTCAAGTGCAGCTTGGTTATCAAACTCAGAACCTAAACCATCGATTGCCATTAAGTCGTTATAACGAATTTCAGGGCGGCGGATCAGATCTTCAAGGCTCGCTTCACGAGTCAGTGGTGTTTTTAATAACGCATTTACTTGATCAACAGCAACGTGATCTTTGTGGATCCATGTTTCTTTTAAACGTTGCGTTTCTTTTTCGATGATTTCCATTTTTTCGTTAAATGCAGCCCAACGAGCATCGTCAACTAAGCCAAGTTCACGGCCTTTTTCAGTTAAACGAATGTCGGCATTATCTTCACGAAGTAATAAACGGTATTCAGCACGGCTAGTAAACATACGGTATGGTTCTTTAGTACCTAATGTTGCTAAATCGTCAATGAGTACACCTGTGTATGCTTCATCACGACGAGGTGTCCAAGACTCTTTGCCTTGTACTTGTAATGCGGCGTTCATACCCGCAATTAAACCTTGCGCGCCGGCTTCTTCGTAACCGGTTGTACCATTGATTTGGCCTGCGAAGAATAAACCATTAATAAACTTAGTTTCTAATGATTGCTTTAAGTCGCGCGGATCAAAGAAGTCATACTCAATCGCATAACCAGGACGACAAATGTGTGCATTTTCAAAACCAGTGATTGATTGCACAATTTCAAGCTGTACATCAAACGGTAAGCTAGTTGAAATACCATTTGGATATAATTCGTATGATGTTAAACCTTCAGGCTCAACAAAGATTTGATGTTTGTCTTTATCAGCAAAACGTACGATCTTATCTTCGATTGAAGGGCAGTAACGTGGACCAATACCTTCAATTACACCTGAATACATAGGTGAGCGATGTAAGTTATTGCGGATCACATCATGTGTTTTTTCATTTGTATAAGTGATGTAACACGGGATCTGCTGTGGGTGATCCGATTGTTTACCCATAAATGAGAATACAGGCGTTGGGGTATCACCTGGCTGTTCTTGCATCTTGCTAAAATCAACAGTACGCGCATCAATACGAGGAGGCGTGCCTGTTTTTAAGCGATCAACACGGAAAGGTAATTCACGTAAACGCTCAGCAAGTGCAATAGAAGGTGGATCACCGGCACGACCGCCTTTGAAGTTCTCTAAACCAATATGGATCTGACCACCTAAGAAAGTACCTACGGTAAGAACCACAGAAGGCGCGCTAAAACGAAGACCCATTTGCGTTACAACACCGATTACTCGATCACCTTCAACGATTAGATCGTCACATGATTGTTGGAAGATCTTTAAGTTTTCTTGATGTTGTAAAGTATGTTGAATAGCTGCTTTATACAAAGCACGGTCAGCTTGTGCACGTGTAGCACGTACTGCAGGACCTTTAGATGAGTTTAAAGTACGAAATTGAATACCGCCTTTATCAATAGCCTGAGCCATTGCACCACCAAGAGCATCGATCTCTTTAACTAAATGGCCTTTACCAATACCGCCAATTGCCGGATTACAAGACATTTGACCAAGGGTATCCATATTATGAGTTAGCAATAGGGTATTCATGCCCATGCGAGCAGATGCTAATGCAGCTTCAGTACCTGCATGTCCACCACCTACAACAATAACATCAAAACGTTCGTGAAAAATCATTTATGGGATCCTACTTAATCGACCAGCAAAACTTTGTAAAGGGAGCGTATTCTACCTAGAAATTTAGAGAAGATAAATGATTAAACAGTGCTCAAGATCTAAGTGGGTGATCTCTAATAATATAAAGGATCTTTTAAAGAGATCTTTTATTACTCTTACTACTAGTAACAGCTAGATCTGTTGATAATGTTCGCTTTACCATTTAAAACATGATCTTAACGCAGATCTAAAGGTGTTAATATGATCGGATCTTCCCGCGTAAAAGCTTTGATCAAAAGGGCTATTTATACACAGGTCAATATCGATTGGATCTTATCCAAGGGATAAACTAGGTTAAAATCGCAGTTAGATCAGTGTTTATCCACAATCTGATCTAAATTATCAGTAAATTGTGGGTAACTTTTATAACAACGATCAACACCGATCGGCTTAATTGAGCCCTGCTGATTCGATCCAGCTTGGTAACCAGGCTAATGCCGTGTCTTCTGGCAATGCTTCATCAAGAATATTGAGCTCTAAGCGTTCTGCCACGCGGTTTGCGCCTTTATTAGCTAATAACTCATCTAGATTACGGCCTGCATAGTTATAGGTGTCGTAACTAGTGTCACCTAATCCGATCACACTGTAGTTTAATCCTTTAAGATCAGCCTGTTGGTTAATAGATTCAACAAATGGCAGTAGGTTCTCTGGGTAGTCTCCAGCGCCGTATGTAGAAGTACATAACAACCAAATAGTATCTTGCTGATCAATATCATCAAATACAGGCTGTTCATGAAGCTGCACTTGGATCCCTTGTTGTTCAAGGGCTTCTGCTAGTTGCTCTGCCACGTATTCTGCAGATCCCATTTGGCTGCCAACGATGATATTTACTGATTGCATGTGATTGATCATGTATAGAAATAAGTGGCCACATGATAACTAAGTTAGGGTGTGAGTAAAGCGTTGAATTACGATCTGAATAAGTTTTTCTGCTTAAAATGACAGCTTTAATTCAATGCTTTTTATAATCTACTGTTTTTAATGGTTTTTTATTTTTATTCATAAATCAAACCCTTTGATCAAGCTGTTGATAAATTTGGGGAAAGTTCTGATCAAGCTAAATATTGGAAACTGTATAACTTTGCTAAGTTGTTGATCTTTAATTGTGTGTAAGCGCTTAAATTTTCAGATCTGATAAAAATAGTGAGTATGATCGTTTTGTGGATAGATCGCTTGTTGATAACGATCGGTTTGCAATTTGCGATCAATAAAATAGATCGAAAAAAACTTAAATAAGCGCTAATAAAGGCTGTTTTTAAGAAAATTAGTTATCAAAAAGGGCTGTTGTATGAAAATAAATTCAAATTTTCGCGTTTTTTTATGATCAAATCAGCCTTTAGATCTAAAAAAGCCCCAAATGTGGATAACATTTTTAGCTAAATTCGATCTTAAAAGCTGTTTTGATCTGATTTTTTAGCTCGCTAAGTTAGTTTTCGATCTGAGTTAAACTGGTTTTTATCGTATTACCGACTAGATCATAGAGCGAATTACCCAATGAAAACCGTTTTGCACCACCAGCGAAAGCGGCTTTTGCTGAGTTAAAATTGCTCATTGCCATCACATTTAATGGCATATCTATTGTGTTAGCTAAGCTGGTTATGTGCTCTATGTTAGTTAAGCCGGGCACAAACAGACCGTCTGCACCTGCATCTTGATACGCTTTCGCTCGCTTTAATGTTGCTTGAAAAGGGGAGTCACTAACAAAGTAGGTATCGGTTCTGGCGTTTATAAATAAACCACCGAAGCCATTTTCGTTAAGTGCTTTTTTTATCTCACGAATAATAGTGCATTGCTGTTCGGTAGATCTCAGTGCGTTAGTGTCTTTATCTGAGTCCTCTATGTTGATGCCTACAACTCCTAACCTTGCTAACGCTAAAATGTTTTCGCTAATTTGCAGCGGATCGTTACTGTAGCCTGACTCTATATCCACAGAGAGTGGAATATGAAGGTGTTCAGTTAAGCTTTTAACCAGCGCTAACTGAGTTTGAAAAGAGATGTTTTCACCATCAGCTAACCCTAAACTTGCCGCAATTCCCCAGCTGGTTGTTGCTACGGCTTTAGCTCCCGCAGCTTGGATGAATTGTGCTGAACTAAGATCCCATGCATTAGCGAGTACAAAGCCCCCATGCTGGTGGTGTAATTGGTGAAAGAGTTGATATTTGTCCATGATGTCCTCCGTTTAATGACATCGCTAGACTAATTGATATGAGGTTTATTACTGGCTGGTTTCGGGCCTGAACCGATAATTGATTACTGGACTAAAAACAAAAAAAGAGTCTTGCGACTCTTTTTTATAATATTGATGACCGGAATTTATTTACCGATACAGAACGAACTAAAGATTTTCCCTAGCAAGTCATCAGAGGTAAATTCACCCGTTATCTCATTTAAGAACTGTTGAGTTAGGCGTAATTCTTCAGCCAAGATCTCACCAGCAACATGCATCTCTAATTGCTCTTTGCCTGTGTTTAAATGATAGGCAGCATGATCAAGTGCATCTAAGTGACGACGGCGTGCCATAAATCCACCTTCTGTGGCGCCTTGGAAACCTATACATGCCTTTAAGTGAGTACGAACTAACTCTATACCCTCTGCATTTTTAGCACTCAAACGGATCACCGGATATTGATCATGTTCATCCATACCGACATTTTCACCGGAAATATCGGCTTTATTTCGGATCACAGTAACACCCATACCCTCTGGTAATTTGGCCATAAACTCTGGCCAAATATCATGAGGATCAGTGGCTGATGTGTCTGTGCCGTCTAACATAAATAGTACGCGATCGGCTTGGTTAATTTCATCCCATGCGCGTTCAATACCAATTTGCTCTACTTTATCTGGGCTTTCACGTAGGCCTGCGGTATCAATAATATGTAGTGGCATACCATCAATGTGGATATGTTCGCGTAATACGTCACGTGTTGTACCTGCTATTTCGGTAACGATGGCTGCATCACGGCCAGCTAACGCATTAAGTAGGCTTGATTTACCTGCGTTAGGGCGACCCGCAATAACAACACGCATACCTTCACGCATGATGCTACCTTGTTTAGCTTGCTGAGTTACATTCTCTAATTGATCAATGATGGCATTGAGATCTGCGGATACTTTACCGTCTGATAAAAAGTCGATTTCTTCATCAGGAAAATCAATTGCAGCTTCAACATACATACGTAGGTGAATGACTTTCTCCACCAGCGTTTCAATATGTTTAGAGAATTCACCTTGCAGTGATTGGAGGGCACTTTTTGCTGCCTGTTCACTGGTTGCATTAATTAAATCGGCAATTGCCTCTGCTTGAGTTAAATCAAGCTTATCATTCATAAATGCGCGCTCAGAGAACTCACCTGGTTTTGCTAAACGTACACCGTCAATTTGGCTAATTTCTTTTAATAGCATATCTAAAACGACAGGGCCGCCGTGACCTTGTAGTTCTAGTACGTCTTCGCCGGTAAATGAATTTGGCCCTTGGAAGTAAATAGCAATACCTTGGTCAAGCTGTTCACCGCTCAAGCTTTTAAATGGTACATAGTCTGCGTAACGCGTTTTAGGACAACGGCCAATAATCTGTTCTGCCACTGTTTTAGCTAAGCTACCAGAGACGCGAATAATACCAACCCCACCACGTCCTGGTGCGGTCGCTTGTGCTGCAATTGTGTCTTGATTAATCATGCGATGAAATAATGCCAATAAAAGAATGAATGCTGGCTCTATTGTAACCTATGGCTTAATTTCATGCGAATAGCTGTTTGAGTAATGAGGTAGCAAAAGTCTGATGTAAGTAATACTTTATTTAGCTTTAATTAATAATAAACACTCATTGAAAATGATAACTATATTCATTAACATGTTGCGCATTCTAAATCTTATCGTTTTTTATTATGCGTCTTTCTGCTGTTTTTATTGCACTTGCTGCTGGTTTTTCGGGCGTTGCCCATGCTCAAACTGAAGTGACTACTTCGGATCAAAGTGATTCAAAAGAACTCGAAAAAATAGAAGTTGTTGGCCGTGCGTTCTCTTTATATCGCCCAACCGAGTCTAGCTTTGCTACTCGTACCAATACACCTTTAGAGAAAATTCCTCAGTCAATTCAAATTTTGCCGCAGGAGCTGATTAGCGATCAGGCTGCTCGCCAAATTACCGATCTTTATAGCAATATTGCTGGTGTTAATGCCTTTAGTTATTCAGGCGTGACATTCCGTGGTTTCCGCCAAGATGAGATTTTATATGATGGTGTAAAGGGCGACCCTTTCAATGGCTTTGCTGTGCCGCAATTATTTAATATTGAACAAGTTGCGGTTTTAAAAGGACCTGCTGGCGCTATATACGGTAGCGGTAATCCGGGTGGTATTATTAACTATGTAACTAAGAAGCCTAAATTCACCAGTGAACACAGTATTGAAGTTGAAGTAGGTAATGATGACTTCTTCAGTGGTGCATTAGAAAGCACTGGAACATTGAGTGAATCACTTGATAATCATGCTTACCGTGTTGGTCTTTACCGTGATACTGAAAAGCCATTCCGTGCTAATACTAGCAGCGATAATACCATTGTTGATCTTGGTTATACGTGGCTTATCAACAGTGCAACCGAATTAACCACTCAGTATACCTATATAGAGCAAGAGTTGGGTGGGGCACGTTTACGTGGTGTACCTGCTGATGATAACGGTAATTTTCTAACTGATATTAGCTGGAATCATAACGAGGCGACAGACTTTCAAAATGTTGAAGCCCATGTCTATCAGGCAACTTTAAAACATGAGTTTAATGATGTTTGGCGCACAGATGTCACAGCACGTTATTTTGATAACAAAGAAGTGCAAAACTATCATGAACCAAGAGGCCTCGTTGATACAGATGACGACGGTATTGTTGATTGGAGCCATCGCGAGTTTCGTGATCAAGTACGTGAGAACGAAGGCTTTAGCTTAACAGCTAATGCGATTGCAGAGTTTGCATTTGCTAATATGCAGCATCAAGTGCTGTTTGGTAGTGATTGGTATGAACATGATTTTGAAAGCGTTTACCGTACAGCTACACAACAAAGTAAAGGTGGCCCAGTACCAGGACTTGATCTTAACAACCCTGAATATGGTTTAACCTCTGCTGATGATTATGACCTTGATAGTATTACCCCACGGCTTGGGAAAACGAATAGCACCCGCTTTGGTGCCTACTTGCAAGATCAGCTAGATATCACCGCTAATTGGAGTGTGACAGCTGGCTTAAGGTATGATCGTTTTGAAGATAAAGATCTGTTAAATCAAACCGAGTTTTCTGATAGCGACTTAACTTACCGTATTGGTACCAGCTATAACATTAACAACATGTTCTTCCCTTATGCGCTACATGGCACTGGCTTTGTGCCGCAAAGTGCGAGTAATCAAGAAACAGCAAAGGGCGGTCCGTTCTCGCCGGAGACTAGCCGTATTAACGAGTTAGGTTTAAGAACTAAGCTATTAGCAGACACACTTGCTGTTAATATGGCTGTGTACGATATTGTCCGCGAAAACATCCTGCAGCCTAGCTTATTAGGTGATGTTGCAGGTGACGGGGTTGATGACTTAGTTGCTGTTGGTGAAGTACAAAGTAAGGGCTTTGAACTTGAAGTGGTTGGCGATATCACTGATAGCTGGGTAGTGACTGCAAGCTACGCTTATAATGATACCCGTATTACTGAAGCAAACGACAGTATTACCAATCAAATTCCTGATAGCGATAAATTTGCTAACGCGCCGCAAAATACTCTAGGTATATGGACACGCTATGAGCTACCTAGCTTATCGTCATCTATTTCTGCAGGCTTAGATTATGTTGATGAACAGCTTAGTTTAGGCGGTCAACGTGTTAAACCTTACACTGTTTACAACATGGCGTGGCAAACAACCGTTGATAACTGGCAATGGCAGCTATCAGTTAAGAACCTATTTGATAAAGAATACGCAAGCAGTGGCTTTATCGAACGAACAGGGCACTTTCCTGGTGAACCACGTCGTGTTTATTTAAGTGCTAAATACAGCTTTTAATGGTGGCGTGTGAACGCTAAAAGTTGGTTTAACTTACATTCTTGGGCAGGACTCTTTGTTGGAGTCCTGCTTTTTGTTACCTGCGTATCGGGAACACTCGCTACGTTAAGTCATGAACTCGAGTACTTAACAGACGCTAAGTACCGTGCATTAACTTCTTCTGCCTCTACTAACTACCCAGCTCTCGAAAACACCCTTAATCAGCATTATCCGCAAGCTCAGTTACTTTATATCCAACGTCATAAGCAAGATTACCTTGCCACCGAAGTGGCTCTTAAAGTCGGTGATTCATTTCGCTTTGTTTATTTAGATGCTGCAACGGGTCGCTTACTCGGTGAAGGAGAGTGGGCGCGAATATCGCGGTTTTTACGTAACTGGCATATGAACTTGTCGATGGGCTGGACGGGTAAACTAATCGTCACCAGTTTGAGTGTGTTACTCGTTATTTTATTGGTCTCGAGTTTTTATGTATATCGACGCTGGTGGCAAGGCTTTATGAAAAAGCCTGCTGCGCTTAGTATTGATATACGTAGTAGTTGGTCTGATTGGCATAAGCTGTTTGGGCTTTGGAGTTTATGGTTTATTGCTGTGATGGCTATCACAGGGGTTTGGTATCTGGTAGAACATGGGCTGCAAACCGCGAAGGTACCTCACTATGTCTCTAGTCCACCAGCTGTGAGTGAGTTTAAGAAACAAAGCCCTCGCAAGGGTCTATCGCCAATTAGTTTAGCTACAGCTTATGAAGCCGCTAAACAGGCATTTCCTAGCCTTGATATTCGCTATATTCGTTATCCTAATAAAGCGGATCAGCCTATTGAAGTGCGTGGTTATAACGATGATATTTTACTGCGCCTGCGTGCTAACCGGGTTTATTTAAAACCAAGCTCCGGTGAAGTTCTTGGCATACAAAAAGGGGAAGAACTAAACCTGCTTCCACGAATTAAAGACACCGCTGATCCGCTGCACTTTGGTAACTTTGCAGGCATTGGTACCAAGCTTATTTGGGGGCTATTTGGTGCATTGATGAGCTTTGTAAGCGCTGCTGGCATCTATATGAGTTGGCTTAGGGTTAAGCGTAAATCAACGGCTGTAAAGTGGCTTGGTTTATCTGGGGTGGTTGCAATCGGCTTGGTAGTTGCTTCACTACTAACAACAAGTTTGAGCTTTACTGAACGCAGTGTGCCCAATCAGGTTTATTCTCCTATTCTCGGTTAGCTATTTTCAGGTATTAAAAAAGGCGCAGTTAGCGCCTTTTTTCTTGGGTTAAGAGTTTAGCCTCTTACCTTAATACCTTTTTTCTCCATACCGCGGTAGATGATTAGCATCTGAGCGATTGAGATAAGGTTCGATACTAACCAGTAAAGTACTAGGCCAGATGGGAACCATAAGAAGAAAATAGAGAATACTACTGGCATAAAGGTCATCATTTTTTGCTGCATAGGGTCAGTAACCGTCATAGGTTGCAGCTTTTGAGTGATGAACATACTTAAACCAAATAAAACCGGTAATACGTAGTATGGGTCCATTGCTGATAAATCATTTAACCATAAAACGAATTCAGCATGACGTAGCTCAGTTGATTCTAAGAATACGTAGAATAACGCTAAGAAGATTGGCATTTGTAGTAACAGCGGGAAACAGCCACCCATAGGGTTCACTTTTTCTTTGCGGTACATTTCCATCATAGCTTGACCGAATTTTTGACGGTCATCACCATACTTCTCTTTTAGTGCAGCCATTTTAGGTTGTAAGGCACGCATCTTCGCCATTGACGTGTATTGTGCTTTAGTAAGCGGGTACATTGCCGTTTTAACGATAACCGTGATTGCAATGATAGCTAGACCCCAGTTACCTAGGATGCTGTGTAACCACTTAAGTAGTACGAATAATGGTTGTGAAATAAACCATAACCAACCGTAGTCTACAGTTAGGTCTAAGTCTGGGTGGATTGCTTCTAGTACGTCAGACTCTTTCGGGCCCATGTAATAAGTTGAGCTAAGTGTTGCTTGCGTACCAGCTTGTACGTTAACTGCTTCACCTTTAGTACCAATAATTGCCGCATTACCAGCAACTAATTTGCTGTAAAGGGTATTTTGTTGGTCTTGCTTTGGTACCCACGCACTTACAAAGTAGTGTTGGATAAATGCAATGTAGCCACCAGCTGTAGTGATGTTAAGGTTTTTATCAGCCATGTCTGAGAAGCTGTACTTTTCGTATGGCTCTTCTTCAGTACCAAATGCTGCACCTAAGTAGTTTTGATCTACTAAGCTACCTTTTTCTTGTACTGTGCGTTTTACTTGCGTGTATAACTGAACTTGAATTGGATCAGCTGTTACGTTGTTTACTGTGTACTCTAAATCTACAGCGTAGTCGCCTTTTTTGAAGATATAAGTTTTAGTAAAGGTCACACCTTTACTGTCAGTAAACTCAAGTGGTACACGTAGCTCATCACCCGTTAAAGTGAATGCTTTTTGTGTGGTTTTATAAACAGGACGGCCTTTCAGGGTTGTCTCTGGGCCATTTAAACCAATTAAGCCACTTTGCGAGAAGTATTGGTTACCGTCAAACTCACCAAGTAGCATGAAAGGTGTTTCACCGCCTTTTACCTCTTCGTACTGAAGTAGGTCTGCTTCAATAATGTCACCACCTTGGGTGTCAATTTTAACAGTGAATACGTCAGTTGTTACATCGATAACTGAGCGCTTTGCTGTCGTTACAGCTGGAACTTCACCGTCAGATGATGCAGGAATAAAGTCATCAGATTCTGGTGTTGTTGCGCCTAGTGTTTGTGTTGTGGCACTTGGATCAGCCTTTGGTGCGTTGTAGTCGTTATTCCATTCTTGAAATAATAAAAACGACACAAGCATCAAGCCGATTAATAAAAACGTGCGTTGCGATTCCATAACAGCTCTTATTTCTCGTGTTGGTGGTTAATATGATTTTTTGCCGGTACGGGATCATCCCCACCAGCATGTAAAGGGTGGCATTTTAATATGCGTTTAACAGCTAACCAACTGCCTTTTACACTTCCATGCAAATTAATTGCTTGAATAGCGTAACTAGAGCAAGTTGGATTAAAACGACAATGCGGGCCTAATAGTGGGCTTATCCATTTTTGATAGCCGCGTATTAGCATGACTAAACAGCGCTTTGGAATAGCAACAAGTGGTTTAAGTAACCTCATGATGTGTCTGCCCCTGCGTTAATTTAGTCAATGGATACCATGAATTTAAATTCCCATCGTAGAATTTTAAATGCATGATTAAAAGGTGAGCTAAAGATACCTTAATTAAGCCTGTAATTCTATTGCTATCAGGCTTGTTTATTAGATTTAGCTGATTTATTCGGGCGTTTTTTAAATGGTGGTGGTTTAGGTGCACCAGGCTTGCAGCGTTCGTTAATTTTTCGCCACAATTTATTTAGTTGCTTTGTCAGCTCTTCGTTTGACTGTTCATCAATACCACTTTTAACCATAAGCACAATATCAATGTTATCGAGTTTATGTTGATTTAAACGGAAACTTTCGCGAGCAAGTCGTTTAATTCGATTACGTTGACAGGCTTTTTTAACGCGTTTTTTTGCGACCGTAAGACCTAATCGAGGATTAGTTTGGTCATTGCGTTTAGCTAATAGGGTAAAGAAAGGAGTCGCAGCGCGTGCTGGTTCATTAAAGATTCGAGAGTAATGCGAGGGAGTTAACAGACGTAACTCCCTGCTGAAGCTAAAGTCTTCCACTTATATATTAAGCAGAAAGAACTTTACGGCCTTTAGCACGACGACGAGCTAATACTTTACGGCCATTTGCTGTTGCCATACGAGCACGGAAACCGTGTGTACGTTTGCGTTTTAAAACGCTAGGTTGAAAAGTTCTTTTCATAACAATTCCATCCGATCGGTTAAGGTTAAAACATCCTATGCAGGTCGCGATCCTGGCACAGGTGCCATTGCGAGCGCGAGATATTATAGATGAAGACAACAAAAGTCAATCATTAAAACGCTGCAGAGGCCGTAATTATAAAGGATCCTTTTACCTGATCATATAGGATCATCATAAATAAGAAGTTTTCCACAGCCTCTGTATAAAAAGTGAATAAAAGCTTGGGAAAAGCCAATTCGATCGTAGAATTTGATCGCGATCTGGCTGCAAATTTGTTATGATCACTGTTCGAGCTTAAAAAATAACTTTCTTAAAAATCAGTGTTTTATTCTTTTATGTTGCTGAGATCATATTTTTCATAAAAATCAATCTTGTACTTGTGGATAAAGTACCTTCATAATAGTCGGTCTGGGCCAAGAAAGTTGGTCAAAGATTAGCAATAAATGTTTGATTTTCCATCATTAAAGATGAACGGGAATAAAAATTAAATCTCTGGGAGTTTAACTGTGTATCTGTCGGTTTGGCAAAGTTGTTTATATGTATTGCAAGATGAATTGCCTTCACAGCAATTCAGTATGTGGGTAAGACCACTTCAAGCAGAAAGTACCGAAGATACGTTGACTATATATGCACCTAACCGTTTTGTTTTGGATTGGGTGAGAGAAAAGTATTTAAACCGTATTAATGAACTACTCGTTGAAATTTGTGGTGATGAAGCGCCTGAATTACGTTTTGATGTTGGTAGTAAACCTATTTTAAATGCCCAAGTGGCATCAGCACCGGCTGCAGCAGAAGCTAGCGCGCCTGTTACCCAACAGACTGCCGAAAAACAACAGCCAAAACCTGAAAAAGCAGCGGTCGAACCTGCACCAAAATCAGGCTATAAATCAAACATTAAAGAAAATTACACCTTTGATAGCTTTGTTGAAGGTAAATCAAACCAATTAGCAAAAGCTGCAGCGACTCAAGTTGCAGATAACCCAGGTTCAGCATTTAACCCTGTATTTATATACGGTGGTACTGGCTTAGGTAAAACTCACTTATTACACGCTGTTGGTAACGGTATTATGGCTAATAAGCCAGATGCGAAAATTGTTTATATGCACTCAGAGCGATTTGTGCAAGACATGGTTAAAGCGCTTCAAAATAATGCCATCGAAGAATTTAAACGTTATTACCGAAGTGTTGATGCATTGATGATCGATGACATTCAATTTTTCGCTAATAAAGAACGCTCACAAGAAGAGTTCTTTCATACCTTCAACGCTTTACTTGAAGGAAATCAACAGATTATCTTAACTTCAGACCGCTATCCAAAAGAGATTGAAGGGGTTGAAGATCGCCTTAAATCACGTTTTGGTTGGGGCTTAACCATTGCTATTGAGCCGCCAGAGCTTGAAACGCGCGTTGCTATTTTGATGAAAAAAGCGCAGCAAAGTAAAATTAATTTACCTCACGAAGTTGCCTTTTTTATCGCGAAAAAATTACGCTCAAATGTGCGTGAATTAGAAGGGGCGTTAAACCGCGTTATTGCTAATGCAAACTTTACTGGTCGTCCGATTTCGATCGACTTTGTAAAAGAAGCGCTACGTGACTTACTTGCGCTGCAAGATAAACTGGTAACGATAGATAATATTCAACGCACTGTTGCTGAGTATTACCGTATTCGTGTGTCAGATTTACTCTCTAAACGTCGTAGCCGTTCAGTAGCAAGACCACGTCAAGTGGCCATGGCATTATCAAAAGAGCTTACAAATCACAGTTTACCTGAGATTGGCGACGCCTTTGGCGGTCGTGATCACACAACTGTATTACACGCTTGTCGTAAAGTTAAATCACTCCGTGATGAAAGCCACGAAGTGAAAGAAGATTATCAAAACTTAATAAGAACCTTGTCATCTTAAGGCCGACTTTATTATGCAAATAACAATATCAAGAGAGCAATTTTTAAAACCTTTAGTTCAAGTGTCTGGTGCGATTGAGCGTAAGCATACTTTACCGATTTTATCGAACGTACTGTTAGTTGTTGAAAACGGACAACTTTCGATGACGGGTACTGATCTTGAAATTGAGTTAGTGGCGAGTGTGTATGTCGGTGAAGATACCACAGATACGCAACTTACTTTACCAGCTAAAAAGTTACTCGATATTTGTAAAAGTTTACCTGATGGCTCAGACCTTACGTTAAGTAGCCAAGATCATCAGTTACTACTAACAAGTGGTAAAAGCCGTTTTTCTTTAACTACGCTAGCCGCTGAAGATTTTCCGAATCTTGAGCAATGGGATGGTGAAGTTGAATTTCAACTAACGCGTTTAGAATTGCGTAAACTTTTAGAAAGCACGCACTTTTCTATGGCGAATCAAGACGTACGTTATTACTTAAACGGTATGTCATTTGAAGTTGATAACGCAGATATTAAAACAGTGGCTACAGATGGTCACCGTTTGGCGATTGCACAAAAGCAATTACCACAGTCTTTAAATACACAACGTCAGTTAATTATTCCACGTAAAGGTGTACAAGAAATTATGCGCCTAATGGTGGCTGATGATGAGCTAGTAACCATTCAATTTGGTGCTAACCATATTCGTATTATTGATACTGAGTTTACGTTTACCAGCAAGCTGGTGGATGGTCGTTTCCCTGACTATCGTCGTGTATTGCCACGTGGTGGTGATAAAGTGATTACTGCTAACCGTGAATGGCTTCGTAGTGCTTTCCAACGTGTGTCTATTTTATCGAATGAAAAATTCCGTGGTGTACGATTAAACCTATCTGAAGGTTTATTAAAAATTACTGCTAACAACCCTGAGCAAGAACAAGCTGAAGAGGTTGTTGAGGTAATGTACCAGGGCGGCGAACTTGAAATTGGCTTTAACGTTTCTTATGTGCTTGATGTACTTAATACATTAAAAACAGAAGATGTAACCTTTACGCTTGCAGACTCTAATAGCAGTGCGCTAATTGAAGGTGCAGGTGACGAAGAAGCTATGTACGTTGTAATGCCGATGCGCCTATAAGCTTATATGAGTTTAAGTCATTTAAGCCTCAATAATTTTCGGAATATTGAGGCGCTGACAATTGAGCCGGTTAATGGCATAAACATTATCTATGGCGAAAATGGCAGCGGAAAAACCAGCCTCCTTGAGGCGATATATTTCCTTTCTCACGGTAAATCATTTCGTACCGCCAAACATAAAAATATCATTCAGCATCAACAAGACAAATTTGTGATTCATGGGCGCAAAGCGCTGCATGATTTGTCTATTCCGATTGGTATAAGCAAAAACCAAGCGGGTGAAACGTCTTTAAAGATTCAGGGAAAAACGAGCCGTAAAATCTCTGAATTAGCTCAACTAGTGCCGGTGCAAGTTATTACTCCAGAAAGCTATTCGTTGTTTTTTGGTGGCCCAAAAGAGCGTAGAAAATTTCTCGATTTAGGATTGTTCCACGTGGAACATGACTTTTTTTACTTGTGGCAATCTTTTAATAAAGTACTAAAGCAACGTAATGCTTTATTAAAAAGTAAACCTCGAGATTATTTCGAACAGATCAAGTTTTGGGATAAAGAATTTGTTAGACTAGCTGAACAAATAAATAATCTAAGAATCGCGTATATAAGTAGGTTTAAGCAGCAGTTTTTTGATAAAATGTGTGCAGAATTAACGCTTGTAAGCGATTTAGAAATTAACTTTCATGCGGGCTGGAAAGAGAGTGAAACGCTCTCAGAGGCGCTTGAGCAAAGCTTTGAACGTGATGCTAAACAAGGTTTCACAAGTAAAGGTCCGCATAAAGCTGATTTTAGTTTTAGTGTTTCTGGTAACAGTGTAGAAAATACGTTTTCTCGCGGTCAATTGAAGCTCTTGCTTTATGCGTTAAAAGTAACGCAAAATAGCTTAATTGAGTCAGAAACTGATAAGCAATCTATATTGCTAATAGATGACTTACCTTCAGAACTGGGTGAAGATACAAAAGAAAAAGTGGGTCAACTTTTGACTCATTGCGATTCGCAACTTTTTATCTCATCAATTTTATCTGAAAGTATTTCTGCTGTGGTGGAACCCATGCAACGAGAACTAAAAATGTTCCACGTGAAACATGGCAACCTAATAACAAGATAAGTGGGATTAACCATGTCTGAGAATTACGATTCGTCGAGTATTAAAGTACTTAAAGGATTAGACGCAGTAAGAAAGCGTCCAGGAATGTATATAGGGGACACCGATGACGGTACAGGCCTACACCACATGGTGTTTGAGGTTGTTGATAACTCTATCGATGAAGCCTTAGCTGGTCATTGTGATGATATTTTTGTAACGATTCACTTAGACGGTTCAGTCTCTGTAAGAGATAACGGTCGTGGTATTCCTACATCTATTCACGAAGAAGAAGGTGTTTCTGCGGCTGAAGTTATCATGACGGTACTTCATGCTGGTGGTAAGTTCGATGATAACTCATATAAAGTATCAGGTGGCTTACACGGTGTAGGTGTTTCAGTAGTAAATGCACTATCTGAAAAGCTACAACTGACTATTCGTCGTGAAGGCAAAATTCACCAACAAGCATATACTATGGGTGTACCAGATGCGCCATTAGCTATAATTGGTGACGCAACAGACACGGGTACTGAATTACGTTTCTGGCCAAGTGGTGAAACATTCAGTGACCTTAACTTCCACTACGATATCTTAGCAAAACGTTTGCGTGAGCTTTCGTTCTTAAACTCTGGTGTAAGTATCATTCTTACTGATGAGCGTGAAGAATCTAAAAATGACCACTTCAAATATGACGGTGGTATCCAAGCATTCGTAGAATATCTAAACCGTAACAAAACACCTGTACATAAAAGTGTTTTCCACTTTACCCATGAGCGTGAAGAAGACGGTATTAGTGTAGAAGTTTCAATGCAGTGGAACGATGGTTTCCAAGAAAGCATTTACTGTTTCACAAACAACATTCCACAACGTGATGGTGGTACGCACTTAGCTGGCTTTAGAGCTGCATTAACACGTACGCTAAATAACTACATGGAAAAAGAAGGCTTTAATAAAAAAGCGAAAACAACAAGCAATGCGACGGGTGATGATGCTCGTGAAGGCTTAACTGCGGTTGTAAGTGTTAAAGTACCTGATCCTAAGTTCTCATCACAAACGAAAGACAAACTAGTATCAAGTGAAGTTAAGTCTGCTGTAGAACAAGCAATGGCAGAAAAACTAACAGAGTTCTTATTAGAGAACCCTGTTGATGCTAAAACAGTTGTTGGCAAAATTATTGATGCAGCACGAGCTCGTGAAGCAGCACGTAAAGCACGTGAAATGACACGCCGTAAAGGTGCAATGGATTTAGCTGGTTTGCCAGGTAAATTGGCAGACTGCCAAGAAAAAGATCCAGCACTTTCTGAACTATACATAGTGGAGGGTGACTCTGCAGGTGGTTCAGCTAAGCAGGGTCGTAACCGTAAAAACCAAGCAATTTTGCCACTTAAAGGTAAGATTCTTAACGTTGAAAAAGCGCGCTTTGATAAGATGCTTTCTTCTCAAGAAGTAGCAACTCTAATCACTGCATTAGGCTGTGGTATTGGTCGTGATGAATATGACCCAGAAAAGCTACGTTATCATCGTATCATTATCATGACCGATGCGGACGTGGATGGTTCTCACATTCGTACCTTACTACTGACTTTCTTCTACCGTCAAATGCCAGAGATTGTAGAAAAAGGCTTTATCTATATTGCGCAACCACCACTTTATAAAGTGAAAAAAGGTAAGCAAGAACGCTACATTAAAGATGACCCAGCGCTTGTTGATTATTTAACATCATTAGCATTAAACAATGCTGCACTTTATACAAGCGAAGGTGCATCTGCACTTGAAGGTGAAGAACTAGAAAGAATCGTTCACGACTATCAAAATACAGTTAAAGTGATTGAACGCTTAAAACGTAAATATCCAAACTCGGTTATGGAACGTTTAATCTATCAAAGCGAAATTACCGAAGCTGATTTAGCAGATGAAGCAAAAGTTAAAGAGTGGACTAACACGCTAGTTGACGACTTAATTGCACGTGATGAAGATGCAACTATCTTCCATGCGGGCACTGAGCACGATACTGAGCGCAACATGTATTATCCTGTTGTGAATATTCGTCAACATGGTGTGGATAAAGCTCATGTACTAAACCATGACTTCATCACATCGCGTGACTATAAACGCATTGCAGCGACAGGCGTAAACATTGCTAACTTACTTGAAGAAGGGGCATATGTTCAACGCGGTGAGAAAACTCTTGCTGTTGATAACTTTGTGGATGCATTAGAGTGGTTAATCAATGAATCGAAACGCGGCCTTTATATCCAACGCTATAAAGGACTCGGTGAGATGAACCCTGATCAGCTTTGGGAAACCACTATGGACCCAGATGCTCGTCGTATGTTGAAAGTAACAATTGAAGATGCAGTAGCGGCAGACCAATTGTTTGCGACTCTAATGGGTGACCAAGTTGAGCCGCGTCGTGACTTCATCGAAACGAATGCACTACGCGTAGTTAACTTAGACGTATAACGCTAAATTAAGAATTAAAAAGGAGCCAACAGGCTCCTTTTTTTATTGCTGAAAAAGCACAAACTGCTTAAAACCTTACTGCACACAAGGTATACTGAGAGCAATTTTCAGACTAAACGCACCAGATACTATAAGCCAAATATGCAAAAATATGACGTTAAAACCTTTCAAGGTTTGATCCTGGCTTTACAGGACTATTGGGCACAGCAAGGCTGTGTGATTGCTCAACCACTCGATATGGAAGTGGGAGCAGGGACATTTCATCCGTTAACTTTCTTAAAGTCGATTGGCCCAGAGCCAATGTCGAGCGCGTATGTTCAACCATGCCGCCGTCCAACTGATGGTCGTTATGGTGAAAACCCGAACCGTTTACAGCATTACTACCAATTCCAAGTAGTATTAAAACCATCACCAGAAAACATCCAGGAGCTTTATTTAGGCTCTTTAGCTGCTGTTGGTATTGATACACTAACTGATGAAGTTCGCTTCGTAGAAGACAACTGGGAGTCGCCTACATTAGGTGCTTGGGGTCTAGGTTGGGAAATCTGGTTAAACGGCATGGAAGTAACACAGTTTACTTACTTCCAGCAAGTAGGTGGCTTAGAGTGCTCACCAGTAACCGGTGAAATCACTTATGGTCTTGAGCGTTTAGCAATGTATATTCAGGGCGTAGATAGTATCTATGACCTAGTATGGGCAGACGGTCCTATGGGTCGTGTGACATATGGTGATGTATTCCATCAAAATGAAGTAGAGCAGTCAGCTTATAACTTCGAACAAGCGGATGTTGAGTTCTTATTTGCACAGTTCGATCACTGTGAAAAAGAAAGCGAAAAGCTAATTGAAGCAGGCTTACCATTACCAGCTTATGAGCAAGTAATGAAAGCATCACATGCGTTTAACTTATTAGACGCTCGTCACGCTATCTCAGTAACAGAACGTCAACGTTATATCTTACGTGTTCGTGCTTTATCTAAAGCATGTGCGCAAAGTTACTATGATGCCCGTGAAGCTCTTGGTTTCCCGCTTTGTAAGGATTAAGAATTAGCATGTCAGCAGAAAATTTATTAGTAGAAATTGGCACTGAAGAGTTGCCACCGAAAGCACTTCGTAAACTTGCTGAGTCGTTTGCTGAGAACTTAGCAGCTGAGCTTGCAAGCTTAGAATTAAATCATCAAGGCGTTAACTGGTACGCATCACCACGTCGTTTAGGCTTACGTGTTACTGCACTTGAAGCAAAACAAAGTGACAAGGTTGTAGAAAAGCGTGGTCCTGCAGTTGCAGCCGCTTTTGATGCCGATGGTAATCCAACTAAAGCAGCAATGGGTTGGGCGCGTGGTTGTGGTATCGATGTAAGCGATGCACAAACACTAGAAACAGATAAAGGCGCTTGGTTATTACATAAAGCACAGGTTGAAGGTCAAGCAACTACATCGCTTATGAGTGATGCAGTAAACAAAGCACTTGCTAAATTACCTATCCCTAAACCAATGCGTTGGGGGGCAAATAAAACACAATTTATTCGCCCAGTGCACACAGCGACTATTTTATTTGGTAGCACGCTGATCGAAGGCGAAATACTTGGTAAGCAAGTTGGCAACCAATTACAAGGCCACCGTTTCCATCATCCAGAAAAAGTAACAATCAACCACGCTGATGATGTGTTTGATGTGCTGAAATCTGCTTACGTTGTCGCTGACTTCGAAGCGCGTAAAGCACAAATTCGCGAACAAATTGAAGCAGCAGCTAGCGCTGTAAATGCAAAAGTAGCGATGGATGAAGACTTACTTGAAGAAGTAACATCCTTGGTTGAATGGCCAGTAACGTTGACAGCAACATTCGAAGAAGCATTCTTAGATGTTCCTTCAGAAGCGCTTATCTATACCATGAAGGACGACCAAAAGTACTTCCCGTTATTAGACCAAGATGGCAACTTACTTAACAAGTTCCTATTTGTTTCTAATATTGAAAGTAAAGATCCAAGCGTGGTAATTGCCGGTAACGAAAAAGTTGTTCGTCCTCGTTTAGCTGATGCACAGTTCTTCTACGAAACCGATAAGAAGAAAACGCTAGAGAGCCGTTTAGAATCGCTAGATACCGTTTTATTCCAAAAGCAACTTGGTACGCTGAAAGATAAATCTGAGCGTATTAGTGAACTTGCCGGTTACATTGCTGAGCAATTAGGTGCCGATGCCGAGCTGGCTAAGCGAGCAGGTTTATTAAGTAAAACAGACTTAATGACCGAAATGGTTATGGAGTTTACCGACGTACAAGGTGTAATGGGTATGCATTACGCTCGTCACGACGGTGAAGCTGAAGAAGTTGCACTAGCGCAAAATGAACAATATATGCCTCGCTTCGCGGGCGATAACTTACCAACAAATGTGATCAGCTGTGCGGTCGCAATTGCTGATAAGTTTGATACGCTGGTGGGTATTTTTGGTATTGGCCAAGCGCCAAAAGGTGACAAAGACCCATTTGCACTACGCCGTGCAGCAATTGGTGCATTACGCATCATGGTTGAAAAATCATTACCGCTAGATATCTTAGACCTTGTTGCTAAGTCACAAACACTATTCGGTGAAAAGCTAACGAACCTAAACGTATCAACAGATGTGTTTGAGTTTATGTTAGGTCGTTTCCGCGCATGGTATCAAGATGAAGGTATCGAAGTTGATGTCATTCAAGCAGTGCTAGCACGTCGCCCAACTAAACCAGTTGATTTCGACCGCCGTGTTAAAGCAGTAAGTCACTTCCGTACATTAGACGCAGCAGAAGCGCTTGCAGCAGCAAATAAACGTGTAAGCAATATCTTAGCTAAAAATGACATCACAACACAAGGTGATGTGAATGAGAGCCTATTAAGCGATGACGCAGAAAAAGTATTAGCGTCACACGTTGCTAAGTTTGCAACTGAGCTTGCACCTTTATATGCAAATGGCGATTACCAAGAAGCATTGTCACAACTTGCGGGTATCCGTGAGAGTGTTGATAACTTCTTCGATAACGTTATGGTAATGGCAGATGACGAAGCGGTTAAACAAAACCGTTTAGCATTGTTAAGCCAACTAAGCCGTCTGTTTTTAGATATTGCTGATATTTCTGTACTTCAGAAGTAAGCAGTAGCCAATTAATAAAAGCCAGCTCAGTGCTGGCTTTTTTGTAGCATAAGGAACAGTAATGAAACGTGTAATTACTTTAGCATTAGCAGGCTTATTAACAGCCTGTTCTAGCCAAATGCAAATGCCAAGCATTGACGATATTCTGCCAAGTAAAGAGCTTGACCGTACTATGTATTTACGTGGTGATTTCACCTTGTGGGATGCCGAGCCGCAGTATCAATTAGAGCAAGTTGCACCGGGCATATTCCAAACCGACGTTAAGTTTTCAACACCTGGTAAGGTTTATGAATTCAAAGTAGCGGATGCAGATTTTAGCGAAGGCTATAACTGTGGTTACAGTGATATGGACCCAGCAGGGCAATCATTGGTTCTAGGCCAAGCCGCCAATGCCGATTGTAATACCATCTATAATTATTTCAGCTTTAAACCCGCTGCAAAAGGTGTGTATGTAGTGAGCTTTGATTACCGCAATAGTAATCAACCAAAAGTGACAGTAACGAAGAAATAGCTTTAAGCTTTCAGCTGTCAGTTTTAAGCCGATCGAGTGAGCGTTTAATATTGATAAATGCTCACTTTTAATTTTAATTGATTAACTCGAAACTCGAAACTCGAAACTCGAAACTCGAAACTCGAAACTCGAAACTCGAAACTCGAAACTCGAAACTCGAAACTCGTTGTTACAACCCTTTCTTCACCAAGTATCGATACGGTGCTTGTTCTACATCTTTAGCCACAAGTGTGTGATCCATAAAAGTACAAAAGCTGGGGATATCGCGGGTGGTTGATGGGTCGTCGGCGATGATAAGTAATGTTTCGCCATCTTTCATTTTTCGTACTGCACCACGCACCATCATCACAGGTTCTGGACAACGAAGGCCAAGTGCATCTAATTGGTGATCGGGATTATCAAAACTCATGGCTGACCTTTTAGGTGAAAGAGACGATTAATAAGCGGCTATTTTAACTTTCTATTGTCGCCAGTTTCAATAACCGAAAGCAAAGCAAATAAAAAAGGCGCACTGAGCAATTCAGTGCACCTTTTTATCACCAAGATGTTTGGTGTGAGCTCGTTATTCTACGCGCTCAAATACAGTTGCAATACCTTGGCCTAAACCAATACACATAGTTGCTAGGCCGTATTTAGCGTTCTTGTCTTCCATTAGGTGAACAAGCGTTGTGCTAATACGTGAACCAGAACAACCAAGCGGGTGACCAAGTGCAATTGCACCACCATTTAGGTTAACTTTTTCATCTACCACATCCATCAGACCTAGGTCTTTTAATACTGGTAGAGATTGTGCTGCGAAGGCTTCGTTAAGCTCTGCAACATCGATATCGTCAATAGTGATACCTGCTTGTTGAAGTGCTTTTTGCGATGCAGGAACAGGGCCGTAACCCATGATTGATGGATCGCAACCTGCAACAGCCATTGATTTAATACGTGCACGAATTGGTAAACCAAGTTCTTTTGCTTTCTCTTCGCTCATTACAAGCATTGCTGATGCGCCGTCAGAAAGTGCAGAAGAAGTACCTGCGGTTACGCTACCTGATGCTGGATTGAATACAGGGCGAAGTTGCGATAAACCTTCAACAGTTGTCTCAGGACGGATTACTTCATCGTCTTCAACTAAGATTAAAGAACCATCTGCATCGTGACCTTCCATTGGCAGGATTTCACGACGGAAACGACCTTCAACAGTTGCCGCGTGTGCACGTTGGTGTGAACGGTAAGCAAATTCGTCTTGTTGCTCGCGGCTAATGCCGTGTAGCGTAGCAAGGTATTCTGCAGTTAAACCCATTACGCCAGCAGCTTGTGCTACAGACGTTGATAAACCTGGGTGAAAATCATTACCGTGAGTCATAGGTACGTGACCCATGTGCTCAACACCACCAATGATGTAGGTATCACCAGCGCCAGTCATAATAGCGCGTGCTGCATCGTGTAATGCTTGCATTGATGAACCACATAAACGGTTAACTGTGACAGCTGGTACTGAGTGAGGGATACCGGCTAGTAGTGCTGCGTTACGAGCAATGTTAAAACCTTGCTCTAAAGTTTGTTGTACACAGCCCCAGTAAATATCATCAATTGATGCTGGATCAACGGCTGGGTTACGGTCTAACAAACCTTTCATTAAGTGAGCACTTAAATCTTCCGCACGCTTGTTTTTGAATACGCCGTTCTTTGAACGACCCATTGGTGTGCGGATACAATCTACGATTACTGGATTATTCATGTTTCTTATCCTTCCACCTTATAGAATACACGGCCTTCTTCGGCCCACTTGCGAGTTTCATCTGATACTTGGTAAATCGCACCTAAGTGAGCGTATTTGTCTGCTGTTGCAACAAAGTTCGCTAAACCAGTTTGATCTAAGTAACGGAATGCACCGCCTCTAAATGGAGGGAAACCAATGCCGTAAATTAGCGCCATGTCAGCTTCTTGTGGTGACGCTACGATACCTTCTTGTAAACAAAGTAGTACTTCGTTGATCATCGGGATCATACAACGGTCAATGATTTCTTGTTTATCGAAATCTTTAGGTGCATCAGTGATAGCACTTAGTAACTCAGTTGCTGTAGCATCTTTTGCTTTTTTCAGGCGACCACGACGGTCTGGCGCGTATTGGTAGAAACCAGCACCATTTTTCTGACCAAAGCGCTTTTCGTTTGCAAATACAGTAACAGGGTCTTTATCTTGGCGAGCCATACGCTCAGGGAAACCGTCAGCCATTACACCAGTACAGTGGTAAGCTGTATCGATACCTACAACATCAAGAAGATAGGCAGGACCCATTGGCCAACCAAATACATTTTCCATCACTTTATCAACTTTAGTGAAGTCAGCACCTTCAACAACAAGTTTGCTGAAACCTGCAAAGTAAGGGAATAGTACGCGGTTTACAAAGAAACCAGGGCAGTCGTTTACAACGATTGGTGATTTACCAAGTTTTAATGCGTAATCAACAACGGCATTAATTGTTGCTTCTGATGTTTTTTCACCACGAATGATTTCTACTAATGGCATTTTTGGCACTGGGTTAAAGAAGTGCATACCACAGAAGTTTTCTGGTTTTTCAAGTGCCGATGCTAACTCGTCAATACGAATTGTTGAGGTATTTGAAGTTAGGATAGTGCCCGCTGGTAAGTCTTTTTCAAGGCCCGCAAGAACAGCTTGCTTCACTTTAGGGTTTTCAACCACAGCTTCAACAACGATGTCTGCGCTTTGTAAGTCTGCATCGTTTAGCGTTGGCTTGATCTTGCCTAAGGTAGCAACCATCTTATCCATCGCCATATGGCCACGTTGTACTTTTTTGCCAAGTAGCTTAGATGCTTCACCCATACCTAAATCAAGTGCATCTTGGTTGATGTCTTTCATGATAATAGGTGTGCCTTTATAAGCAGACTGGTATGCAATACCACCGCCCATAATACCAGCACCTAATACAGCAGCTTGTTTGATCTCAAGCTCACTGTGTTTAGCTTGCTTCTTCGCTTTACCTTTAATGTATTGGTCAGCTAAGAAAATACCTGTTTGCGCAGCAGCTTCGCTTGTTGCTGCTAATTTAGCAAAGTTAGCGTTTTCAATCGCCATTGCTTCAGCGCGTTCACAGTTTGCCGCAGCTTTGATTGTTTTTACAGCCATAACAGGTGCTGGGTAGTGACCTTTTGTCTGACCCATTACCATGCCTTCCGCCATCGCAAAGCTCATACCTTGCTCAACACGGTTCATTTTCAGTGGCTGTAATTTTACTTGTCGTTTTGCTTGCCAATCTAGCTTGCCAGCAATTGCTTGCTCAAGTGTTGAAATACTTGACTCTAAAAGTTTGTCAGCACTAACTACTGCGTCAAATGCACCTACCTTTAGGGCATCAGCGGCGCGGTTTTCTTTACCTGTAGTGATCCATGTCATCGCATTATCAGCGCCAATAAGGCGTGGAAGGCGAACTGTACCACCAAAACCAGGCATAATACCTAGTTTAACTTCAGGTAGGCCAATTTTAGCGTTAGAGCTAGCAACGCGGTAATCGGTAGCAAGTGCCCACTCACATCCACCACCAAGCGCCATGCCGTTTACAGCACTTAGCGTTGGGAAAGGTAAATCTTCAATTGCATCAAAAACGTCAGTTGCATTTTTGATCCATGCAACAAGTTCTTCTTGAGGCTTAGTGAAGGTAGGTAAAAATTCGAAAATGTCGGCACCGATAATGAAATGATCTTTATCGCTGGTGAACACCATGCCTTTGATATCTGAGTTTGTTGCCAATTCTTTTAATGCTAAAGCGCAATCTTGCAAGGTTTGCTGCGAAAGTTTATTTACTGAGCCGTCTGCACAGAACTTAAACTCGGCGATGTTGTCCTTGATGAAAGCAACTTCAAATGAATCGCTTTTATATAACATTATTATTCTCCCTAGTTTATTAACTAAGACTGGTACGATGAGTTTGCATTTCAATCAGTGTGCTTGCTTTAAAATGAAAATGCAACGAAAAATTTACTACGCTTTATCGCGATTGGTTAAAATATAGCTGGTTTGGTGCTAAGGTGTAGCAGAAGTTTTTTGTTATTAATTCTTTAATTTTTGTTAAAGGTCATCATGAAAAAACAACTCTTTGGTTGGACAGCTGCCGCATTACTTTTTCCTTTTTTTGCAGCTGAAGCCAACGATAAACATGACGCTTTTTTAAAAGCAGAAAAAAAGGCGCGTTACGGTGATTATCAAGACATGAAAGAGGCGGCAAATGGGCTTGATCACCCATTGAAACCTTATGTCGAAAAGGCTTATTGGCAACGAAACCCAAGCCTTAAACACCAGACCGAAATCGAGGACTACCTCAATGTTTACCAAAACACGCCATTAGAGTGGCCTGTGCGTAAGGCATGGCTTAATTATTTAAAAAAGTATAATAAAAAAGCGGCTTATATTCGTAACTACCGCGAAACAAGCAATAACGAATTAACTTGTCCTTATTTAAGTTTTCAATTGGACTTAGGTGCCCCTGAAAAAGCCATCATGAACCAAGTAACAGATTTATGGGTGGTAGGAAAATCTCAGCCAAAAGAATGTGATGAGTTGTTCTCACTTTGGAAGAAAAAAGGCTATCAGACCGAAGAGCGAGTTTGGCAGCGTATTAGCTTAGCTGCCGAAGGAGGCTCATCGAGTTTAATTCCATATTTAAAAACATTATTGCCTCGTGCTGATCAATATTTAGCTGATTTATATTTAAAGGTACGCAAAGACCCAAGTGCTTCGGCGGGTCTTTATCGTTATAAGAAAAAGTCTGCTAAAGAAGGGCAAATCGCGATTTATGGTGTGAAGCGCTTAGTATGGCGAGATAAAGACCTTGCATTACGTGCATGGGAAAAACTCGAAACCATGTTTAATTACACTGACGAGCAAAAAGCAGACGTTTACTACAGCTTTGCGTTATCGCTTGCCTCAAGCGGTCATCAACAAGCACGCTTTTGGTTAAATAAGGTGCCTAAAGAACGCCAAACTCAAAAGTTAATGCAATGGCAACTTGGTAATATGCTAGAGAGGCAAGATTGGTCTGGCATAGTGGCGTTTTTCACAGGTAAAGAAAACTTGAGCCTTGGTCAGCAATATTGGCTGGCGTATAGCTTAAATCAACGTGGTGAAGTCGAACGTGCTCGTGAGATTTGGCAAACAGTGGCTAAAGAGCGTGACTATTACGGCTTTTTAGCGTCTGCACGCTTAGGTGTTCCGGTTAGCTTAAATAATAAAGAAATTAATATAAGTAACAAGTTAAAGCTTGAGGTGGCCAATGCCCCTGGCTTTAAGCGCGCTCGCGCTTTGTATGAGCTTGAGCGTTTTACTTCTGCGCGTCGTGAATGGAATTATTTAACGGATACATCAACCAAAGAAGAAAAGCTCGCCGCGTCTTTGCTTGCTGCTGAACTTGATTGGTATGACAGTACCATTTACACCTTAGCGCAAATAAAAGAGTGGGACTATGTCGACTTACGTTTCCCATTTGCATTTAAGAATGTGTTTGCCACTTATAGTAGTCGTAGCCATATTGATGTCGCTTGGAGCATTGCAATTTCACGCCGTGAAAGCTCTTTTGCACCGGATGCGCGTTCTCATGCAAATGCCCATGGTTTAATGCAGTTGTTGCCAAGCACTGCTAAATATATGAATAAGAGCTCGGTATCACGAAAACAGTTATATCAGCCTCGTACTAATATTCGTCTTGGTAGTGAGTATTTGCAGTATTTGAAAAAGAAAAATCATGGCAACGAAATCCTAGCAACGGCTTCTTATAATGCGGGCTACCATCGTATTAAACGCTGGATCCCTGAACAAGCTATGCCAGCAGAGCTGTGGATTGAGTTAATTCCTTATACAGAGACACGAAACTACGTTAAGAACGTGTTTGCTTACAGGCAGGTTTATCACACTCGATTAGGACGCGATGGCAATGTTCTAGCGCCAATCCTTGATATGTCGATGGGTGGTTAAACTCGATTTGCCACACTATCCTCCCTCAGTTGGGGGATAGTGCTGGCTATGATAGACTTCTAACAAGTTAAATTTACTAAAGATGGGTTTACTATGGATAAATTAGCGGTGCTATACGCCGAACATATTGCAACCTTGCAACAACGCACTCGTACAATTACAGAGCGTGAAGGTTTAGAAGGGTTAGTAATTCACTCAGGTCAGGCTAAACGTCAGTTTTTAGATGACATGTATTATCCGTTTAAGGTGAATCCGCAATTTAAAGCTTGGTTACCAGTGATCGACAACCCACATTGCTGGATTGTGGTTGATGGTGCATCTAAGCCGAAACTGATTTTTTATCGTCCTGTCGACTTTTGGCATAAAGTGCCTGACGAACCACGTGATTTTTGGGCTGAGTATTTTGATATTGAATTATTAGTACAGCCAGATCAGGTAGAAAAACTGCTTCCTTATGATAAAGCTAAATATGCTTATATCGGTGAATATTTAGAAGTAGCGCAAGCACTGGGCTTTAGCATTATGAATCCAGAGCCAGTGATGAACTACTTGCATTTTCATCGTGCTTATAAAACACAATACGAGCTTGAGTGTTTACGACAAGCTAACCGTATCGCGGTAGATGGCCATAAAGCAGCACGTGATACGTTTTTTGCTGGTGGTTCAGAGTTTGATATTCAGCAAGCTTACCTCATGGCTACCCGCCAGAGTGAAAACGAAATGCCTTACGGTAATATCGTTGCACTAAATGAGAACTGTGCAATTTTACATTACACGCATTTTGAACCTAAAGCGCCGCAAACGCATCATTCTTTCCTTATTGACGCTGGTGCAAACTTTAATGGTTATGCTGCTGATATCACACGTACTTATGACTTTAAAAAGTCAGGTGAATTTAGCGACTTAATTAAAGTAATGACTGAGCATCAAATCGCTTTAGGTAAAGCATTAAAGCCAGGCCTGTTATACGGTGAATTGCATTTAGATTGTCACCAGCGTGTAGCGCAAGTACTAAGCGACTTTAATATTGTGAAATTACCAGCCGCTGAAATTGTGGAACGTGGTATTACGTCGACGTTCTTCCCGCATGGTCTTGGTCACCACCTTGGTTTACAAGTTCACGATATGGGTGGCTTTATGGCTGATGATACAGGTGCGCACCAAGCACCACCGGAAGGTCATCCTTTCCTACGTTGCACTCGCTTAATCGAAAAGAACCAAGTATTTACTATTGAACCTGGTTTATACTTTATCGACTCGTTATTAGGTGACCTTGCGCAAACTGACAACAAACAGTTTATTAACTGGGAAAAAGTTGAAGCGCTTAAGCCATTTGGCGGTATCCGTATTGAAGATAATATTATCGTTCATGAAGATAGCCTAGAAAACATGACGCGTGATCTACACTTAGATTAACGATAAAGGTTCGTGAATATCGGGGCCAATAGGCCCCATTTTTTTAGATAAGCAATTATGTCTGAATACCAATATCCGGCTGAGCCGGTTTTTTACCAAGAAGAAATCAAAAAAAGCACCTTTATTGTGCATATTGCCCACACTCCTGATCTTGCGTCAGCAAAAGCCTTTATTAAAGAAATTCAAGATAAATACAGCGATGCTCGTCATAATTGCTGGGCACATGTTGCGGGTAACCCCGGTGGCAGTCATGTGTATGGTTTTTCTGATGATGGCGAGCCTAATGGCACGGCTGGTAAGCCAATGCTTAATGTATTAACAGGTTCTGGTATTGGTGAAATTACAGCGGTGGTAACCCGTTATTTCGGGGGCATCAAGCTTGGTACAGGTGGGCTAGTTCGCGCTTACGGCGGTAGTTTAAATAATGCCATGCGCGAGCTTAAAACCATTACCAAGGTACCGAGTGTTGAGCTGGTTGGCCAAAGTGATTACAGCGTACAAGGTGCAATCGAGCAGTTATTAAAAAATCAGTATCAGGTGCTTAATATCGAAAAACAATTTGCAGAGAACATCACTTGGCAAATTGAAATCGATAGCCGTCAGGCGCAGCAAGCGATTGCTGATATCCATGAATTGACTCATGGCGAAGTTAGCCTAAAAGTCAGAAAAGTTTGAAATGTAAAAATAATACATTCCGTTTACTTACAATTAAGCCTGTAAGACAATAAACTGTATTAGCTAAACATTTAATAAGAAAGCGATACGCCTAGATGCAATTTCGTACCATAATAAAAATTCTCGGCCAGCTGGTGGCGTTATTTAGTATCACTATGGTGCCACCGGCACTGGTGTCTTTGATCTACAAAGACGGTGGTGGTGTGCCATTCGTTCTCGCTTTTATCTTTAGTGTTGTAATTGGTTTAGCGGCTTATTATCCAAACCGTCATGAACATGGTGATCTTAAAGCCCGTGAAGGCTTCTTGATTGTGGTCTTGTTCTGGTTAGTACTAGGTACCTTCGCTGCGGTGCCTTTAGTGTTCTTACAAGAACCTAACCTCTCCCTAGCTGACTCCGTATTTGAGGCCTTTTCTGGGCTGACAACGACAGGGGCTACCGTACTTACGGGCATAGAATACCTACCTAAATCAGTGCTCTTTTATCGCCAGCAACTGCAATGGCTAGGTGGTATGGGGATCATCGTACTAGCGGTCGCGGTACTGCCTATGCTAGGTGTCGGTGGTATGCAGCTATACCGTGCAGAAACACCTGGTCCGGTTAAAGACTCAAAAATGACACCGCGTATTGCCGATACTGCAAAGCACCTTTGGTATATCTATGTATCGCTGACGATTGCCTGTACGCTTGCATACTGGGCTGCAGGGATGGATTGGTTTGATGCAATATGTCATGCATTCTCTACGATTGCGATTGGCGGCTTCTCTACCTACGACGCATCAATGGGGCAGTTTGATAGCCCATTAATTAACTTTATCTGTGTCGTGTTTTTGCTGATCGCAGCCATTAACTTTTCGCTGCACTATGCAGCTGTATCGTCACGCAATATTCGTGTTTATTTACGCGACCCTGAATTCAAAGTGTTTTTATTGATTCAATTAGCCTTAGTTATTGTCTGCTTTACTGTGCTGTCATCAAATAATATTTATGCCGATGGTGATGAGACTCTCGACCAAGCCATGTTCCAAGCGGTTTCAATGAGTACAACCGCGGGCTTTGCGACTGATAACTTCTCAGCATGGCCGCTGTTCCTACCTATTTTACTTATCTTTTCAAGTTTTATTGGCGGCTGTGCCGGATCTACCGGTGGTGGTATGAAGGTCGTGCGGGTGTTCTTACTTTACCTACAAGGTATTCGTGAACTTAATCGTCTAGTGCACCCGAGGGCTATTTATTCAATTAAATTAGGCCGAAAAGCACTCCCAGATAAAGTTGTAGAAGCCGTTTGGGGCTTTTTCTCAGCCTATGCGTTAGTGTTCGTCATTATTATGTTGGCGCTGATGGGCACCGGTATGGATAACATCAGTGCATTCTCAGCAACCGCTGCTTGCTTAAATAACTTAGGCCCTGGTTTAGGTGAAGTCGCTGCTCATTACGGCGCGATTTCTGATACGGCAAAATGGCTACTTACTATTGCGATGGTATTTGGTCGTTTAGAAATATTTACTTTATTAGTGTTATTTACCCCAACGTTTTGGCGAGGGTAAACGGCGGATAACTCTCTAGGAATGGAGATCAAAAAAGTGCCAAAAACCCAAAAGCAATTAAATTTAGAAAAGTTAACCTGTATTCCTGCTGGTAGCTTAGTTGATGTGGAAATTATCACACCAACAAATAGTAAGCGTGTGAAAACAGAGTTTATTGGCTTGATGAATGAGCAATACATCATCTTAAATTACCCTTCCTCAAAGCGATTGGCGAACGGCAGTGATTTCATCAAAGACGGTGTGATGGTGATTATACGGGCTGTGCTCGAAGCGGGCGGTGGTCAAGTAATTGCTTTTCGCCAGCAAATAAGCGCCTTATCATCGCACCCTTATCGCTTAATCTTTCTTGACTTCCCTCAGCAAGTGCAGCTTTATAGTTTGCGTAGTGAAGCGCGTATTCCTACGTTATTCCCTGCAAACTTAGTCATTGCAGAGCAAAAACTGGCAGGGCTTATTAAAGATATTTCTGTGACAGGTGTGCAGTTTGATATTAATAGCAAGGAGGACTTAAGCGCTTTTAAAGGACAAAGCTGCCAAATCACCCTAAGTAAACGTGAGTTTAGTGGCAAGGTATGCAGCGTACGCAAGCGAGCGGGTGGCTTTATGTTCGGTGTACAGCTTGATACCAGTGAAGATGAAATGAAAGCGTTTATGAAAGAGCACTTAATTGACCTTTCAGTGTTGGATAGTTAATGCCAATTCGCCATTTTGCAACAAAATGGCTATTTTCCTCAATTTAACCCCACAGATATTAAAATTATTTTATAAATAAATTTAAATAACCAATTAAATCAATGTATTACTAATTAAATTAATTTCGATTTTTTTCTTTAAGTTTTGTTGTTCAGATAGTATTTATTTTCCAATCCCTAACTTTTCTGTTTTCTAATCCGAATTAATCGCTATTGTCTCCATTTTAATATTTGTAACTTATTGATTTTAAAGGTGACAAAAAACCAACCACCGAGCTTGTTGCAAAACAGCAACAAATAAATCGCGTTATTTCCCCCTAATTCTCGGTGTTTTAATTTAATGCACTGATTTTATTGTTCTTTTTAACTTTGGCATCGAAGTTGAAATAGCCTTAGCGAACACAGAGAAAAACTGATTCAGGAACATATCCTTTATCACAGTTGAGACAACATTGAAGGAATAGTGATTATGAAAACGTTACACAAAACTTTAGCACTTGTAGCTCTTGCAACTTCATCTGCAGCATTTGCCGCTGACTTTGACACATTAGATGTTAATGGTGATGGCGCAATCAGCAAAAGCGAAGCATCTGTAAGCGAAGCATTAATGAGCCAATTTAAAGAGCTTGATACAGACGGCAACGGTGAGCTGTCAAAACAAGAGTACTCAAAAGCTTAATTTCATTGTAAGGACGCACTGAAAAGGATTTCTAACTCAAGACAACACATTTTGAAGGAATGACATTATGAACACAGTAAATAAAACACTAGCACTTATGGCACTTGTATCTTCATCTGCAGCATTTGCGATGAGTGACTTCGATACCTTAGATGTTGATGGCAATGGTGTTATCAGCCAAAGCGAAGCATCGGTAGATGCAGAGCTTATGAGCAAATTCAGTGAACTAGACACTGACGGTAACGGTGAGTTATCGAAACAAGAATTTTCAAAAGCTTAATGTGATTAAGCAAAACCAGTTTTTTTAGCTGATTAGTTCTGAGCTGCCAAAGACAGCCTAAATGGATAAGGGAATCCATGACAAAGGACAACACTGGAAGTGTGATCAGCTAACACTCTTAATATTGAAGGAATATGATTATGAAAACAGTAAACAAAACATTAGCTTTAATCGCACTTGCATCATCATCAGCAGCTTTTGCAGCATCTGACTTTGACACTCTAGATGTTGACGGTAATGGCGTGGTTAGCAAAAGTGAAGCAGCCGTTGACGCAAAAATTATGTCGCAGTTTAAAACACTAGATGTGAATGGCGACGGCGTTCTTACTGAAGCTGAGTTCTCTGAAGCCGAATAACTGAATTAGTACGTAGTTATACCAGTTTCCAC
Source organism: Pseudoalteromonas sp. MB47 (assembly GCF_011319765.1). Taxonomy (NCBI): domain Bacteria; kingdom Pseudomonadati; phylum Pseudomonadota; class Gammaproteobacteria; order Alteromonadales; family Pseudoalteromonadaceae; genus Pseudoalteromonas; species Pseudoalteromonas sp. MB47. The sequence continues at coordinate 47,580 of NZ_VFBD01000014.1, forward strand.
TAAGCAAGGATCTCAGAAACGGATTTCACTCTTTTAAAATTTAAGGTAGTTATTATGAAACAGTTAAGCACAACAATCGCAATTTTAGCACTAGCAACATCATCAGCAGCCTTTGCACAAGGCGTAAGCTTTGCAACGTTCGATACCGACGGTGATGGTGTGATCAGCAAAGAAGAAGCGTCTGCAAATATGCAGCTTGAAAAGTTATTTCCAGAGTTAGATAGCGATGGTAATGGCGAACTTTCAAAAGAAGAGTTTGCTCAAATTCAGTAGAATCTTTTAGAAAAGTTAGGTACTTTCACTTCAAGAGTCGTAAAGCAGCTGTCATGGCTGCTTTTTTCGTTTATAAGCGTTCGTTTACAAGAAGATAGCACTTACTTGGAATAGCTTTTCAACAACTGTAATGTGCTTTTTATCAATCAAGAACATGATAACGTGGTCGCCAGACTGAATAACGGTATCGTCATGGGCAATCAGCACATCATCGTTACGTACAATTGCACCAATGGTAGTTCCAGCTGGTAGCTTAATCTCAGCAATTGCTCGGCCAACAACTTTAGATGTATGCTCATCACCATGAGCGACAGCTTCAATAGCTTCTGCTGCGCCTTTACGTAACGAATAAACATTAACAATGTCACCACGGCGAACGTGTGTTAGTAGTGCTGAAATAGTGGCTTGCTGAGGCGAAATAGCAATATCAATCTCACCACCTTGTACTAAGTCTACATAAGCGCCACGCTGAATAAGCACCATGGTTTTTTGTGCGCCCATACGCTTTGCCAGCATCGCAGACATAATGTTTGCTTCATCATCATTGGTAACAGCAATGAAAACATCTACTTGTTCAATATGTTCTTCAGATAACAGTTCTTGATCAGAGGCATCGCCACAAAATACGACGGTGTTATCAAGCATTTCAGAAAGCTGTGCTGCACGCTCTTTATTGCGCTCAAGCAGCTTAACGCTGTGGTTTTTCTCAAGTGAACGCGCAAGGCCCGCACCGATATTACCACCACCGGCGATCATGATCTTTTTGTATGAACGTTCGAGCTTTTGAAGTTCATTCATGACTGCGCGAATATGCTTTGTTGCAGCGATAAAGAACACTTCATCGTCCGCTTCGATAACGGTTGTGCCAAGTGGTTTAATCGCTTTACCTTGACGATAAATAGCCGCTACCCGGGTTTCGACATTCGGGATGTGCTCTTTCAAGGCTGAAAGTGCATAACCCACCAGCAAACCACCGTAATAGGCTTTCACCGCAACCAGCGATAACATGCCATCGGCAAATTGTAATACCTGTAAAGCACCCGGATAGTCGATTAAGCGACGAATATACTTAGTTACCAGCGCTTCAGGAGCAATGTAGTGATCAACAGGTAAGTCGTCATTATGAAATAGCTTTTCACGGTACTTTAAGTATTGCTCTGAGCGAATACGGGCAATTTTGGTTGGTGTGTTAAAAATACTATAAGCAACTTGGCAAGCAACCATGTTCACTTCATCTGAACTGGTTACGGCAATAATCATATCGGCGTCTTCTGCGCCTGCGCGACGCAATACATCGGGATGCGCACTGTGACCGGTAACACCTTGTAAGTCGTACTTATCTTGTAGCTCTCGCAAACGGTTACCGTCGATATCGACAACGGTGATCTCATTTTGCTCACCTACGAGGTTTTCTGCCAATGTGCCACCAACTTGTCCGGCACCGAGTATGATTATTTTCATAGCTTGTTCTTATTAGTGTTTTTTAACTAGCTTTGCGTAATAGAAACCGTCACTTTCACCAGGCAGTAATTGCAGACCAGGTAAAGTAGGGGTGTCGTTTTCATGCAAAGGTATGTGTTCAGCACTTTGATTATTGGCAAGGAACTTCGCAACTTGTTGTTGGTTCTCTTGCGGTAATACAGAGCAGGTCGCATAAACTAACGTACCACCAGGCTTAAGTAGAGGCCAAATGCTATTTAGGATATCGCCTTGTAAGTTAGCTAGATCTTCAATATCAGATGCACGACGTAACCACTTAATATCAGGGTGACGACGGATCACGCCAGTTGCTGAACAAGGCACATCAAGCAAAATACGGTCAAATTGCTGTTCATCCCACCAGATATGGGGTTGTGAAGCATCGGCACATTGTAGATCGGCAGCCAAGCCAATACGCACTAAGTTTTGTTTAACACGTTCTAGACGCTCGCTGTCGCTATCTAGTGCTAATACGTCAGCGTCGGCAAGTTCTAGGATATGGCACGTTTTACCACCTGGCGCTGCACACGCATCTAAAATGACATCATCATTTTGTGGATCTAAAAAGCGTGCTGCTAATTGCGCCGCTGCATCTTGAACTGAGCAGGCACCGGTATCAAACTCTGGTAATGCGTATACATCACACGGTTTAGCTAGTTTAATACCATCAGGAAAATCAGCATTAAGGGTATGCTCAATATCATTTGCTTTAAGCATCTCGCTGTATTCTTGGGTGCTGTACTGCGCTTGGTTTACACGTAACCACATAGGTGCTTGCAACTGATTCGCTTCAAGAATTTCTTGCCAGTTATCAGGATAAGCTGCAGTAACTTGTTTGATAAACCAACCTGGGTGGTTAAATTTGCAAACAGGAATTTGCTTTGCTTTTTCTTCAAGCTCAGCTTGCTCACGTTGGAAACTACGTAAAATCGCGTTAATCAGACCTTTTAAACCCAGTGCGCGCATTTGCTGAAGCGCATTAACCGTTTCGCTGATTGCTGCATGAGGCGGTACACGCATATGTTGAAGTTGGTAAATACCCACATACAACAAGAACTGGAAAATACGGCGCTTACCTTTTAGTGGTTGATCTAAAAGTTGCTGGCAATAATTTTCTAGGCTAGGTAAATAGCGCAGCACACCGTAGCAAATTTGTTGTAGTAAGGCTTTATCTTTCGGCGATAAACCCTGGCTTGCAAAAGGTAGCTCTTGATTAAGCGACGCGCCTTTATCGACTACGTTGTAAAGGGTTTCAGCAGCAAGTGCTCTTACATTACTCATTGCTTTGACCTAATACTGAGCCAGGCTCGACCCAATCACTGCGACCATTTAAAAAGTCAGTAACAGCCATTGGTTTTTTACCTTGCGGTTGAAGAAGGGTGATTTTAAGTGCATCTTGCCCACAGCCAACAGTAATACCTTGCTTATCAGCAGCAATGATTTTACCGGCTTGTGCAGTTTGCGATACAACTTCGGCTTGCCAAATTTTTACTGTTTGTCCTGCCATTTCGGTAAAACAAACAGGCCATGGATTAAAAGCGCGGATATTACGCTCAATTTGCGCAGCATCCATTGACCAATCAATATTGGCTTCGTCTTTTGATAACTTTTTAGCGTAATTAGCTTGTGCGTCATCTTGCTTTTCTGGAGTGATTTCACCTGCAGCAAGACGGTTGATTGTACTGATCAGTGCATCAGGACCCAATGCAGCTAGCTTATAGTATAAAGAGCTACTGGTTTCTGTGCTATCAATTGGGCAACGGCTGATATGCAGCATGTCGCCTGTATCTAAGCCTTCATCCATTTGCATTATTGTTACACCGGTTTCATTGTCACCAGCCCAAATAGCACGTTGGATCGGTGCAGCACCACGCCAGCGCGGTAAAATAGAGCCATGCACGTTTAAGCAGCCTAAGCGCGGTGCATCTAAAATCGCTTTTGGTAACAGTAAGCCGTACGCCACTACAATCATAATATCGGCGTTCAGGCTGGTAAGCTCTGCAAGCGCTTCATCTGATTTGAGTGATTGCGGTTGAAATACAGGTAAATCATGAGCAAGCGCCAGCTCTTTAACTTCACTGGCTTTTAGCTTTTTACCTCGGCCCGCTGGGCGATCTGGTTGGCTATATACACCAACAATGTCGTGCTCTGAGTCAATCAGTGCTTGTAAATGGCGCGCAGCAAAATCCGGCGTACCAGCAAAAATAATGCGTAATGGTTGTGTCACAGATATTCCTATTGATTAACTTATGATTTAGCTGCCAGCTTAGCTTCTTTCTCAAGCTTTTTACGGATTCGTTGGCGCTTTAAAGGTGATAGATAATCAATAAATAGAGTGCCTTTAAGGTGATCAAGCTCATGCTGAATACAAATCGCTAATAGCTCGTCAGCGTCTAGGCTGAATTCTTCACCATTTTCATTAAGCGCTTTAACAGTGACTGTTTCTGCGCGGTCAACTTTTGCATATGAATAAGGAACTGATAAACAGCCTTCTTCACTCACCGTTGAACCATCTTTTTTGGTGATTTCTGGGTTGATTAACACTAACGGTTGGTCGCGCTCTTCAGATACATCGATCACCACAATGCGCTGGTGGATATCTACTTGCGTTGCTGCTAAGCCGATACCGTTTTCGTCATACATAGTTTCAAGCATGTCTTTGACGATTTGACGAACTTCATCGTTTACTTCTGGCACTTCTTTCGCGATTGTACGTAAACGCTCATCCGGAAATCTTAAAACTTCTAACCTAGCCATAGTTACCTTTTACACTTGTGATTCATTTAGGGTATTGTATGCTCTTATTTTAGCCATTCGTGTTCACCTTTAACAGGTTTTGGTTGATAATAATCGAAAAACAACACAAGGAAGCCAAATGAGATACCCACTAGTTGCGGCTTTGCTAGCCTTTAGCAGTGCTTTTCCTGCAATTGCTGATGTGTTAACAATAAAAAAAGATGCGCCAAAACAATACGTTGTAAAAAAGGGCGACACACTTTGGGATATTTCTGGTGTGTATTTAGATGAGCCTTGGCAATGGCCTGACTTATGGCAAATGAATCCACAAATTGCGAATCCACATTTAATATACCCGGGTGATGCTCTCACTTTAATTTACGATAAAGACGGAAATCCTCGTTTAGTTAAAAATGCGCGTTATAAAAAACTCTCTCCAGAAGGGCGAATCACTCCAAAAGGCAAAAATGCAGTGCCTACCTTACCATTGGAATTATTACGCCCATATTTAAGCTATGAGCAAGCGATTAGCGCCGAAATTATTGCTGATAAACCCTATATTTTAGGCGCTAGTGTTAATACTAAAATGAACACCTTGGGGCATACACTCTATGTTAAAGGCGACCTGCATTTAAATGAAGCGTATGGGGTTTATCGAAAAGGAAATGACCTTGTTGATCCAAAGACCAATGAAGTATTGGCGAATAAAGCTGAGCTTGTGGCGATTGTTCGCTCATTTAGAAGCGGTGATGTAGCAAATGGCGTTCCTGCCTCAGTTAAGGTTGAGCTAGTAAAACAAGAAATTAAGCCGCATGACTTTTTAATGCCAGCAATGGAAGGGCAGATGTTGCCTGCCTATTTCACAATGAAACGTCCAGACACGGCTTTAGATGGCACGATAATCGCGTCAGCTAATGAAATGCGTGAATTTAGTACCATGGATATTGTTGTACTAAACTTAGGCTCGGACCAAGTGAAACCGGGTTTCGTCCTCGATATTCAACGTCAATCACCAGAAGTGTATGACGGTCGCAATGGTCCTCGCTACCGCGAAGACTCTAACAGCCTTGAGAAATTCATGACTGACGCAAATGAGCTGTTCGGTATCGAAAGTGACGAAGACAGTAGTGTATGGCATATGCCAAAGGAAAAAGTCGGTGAACTAATGGTGTTTAAGGTATATGACAATGTTAGCTACGCATTGATTGTGAAAAATCAGCACCCGATCCGAGTTGGAGATTATGCAGTTATAAACTAACTCACAATTTGGGCGCTCTAAGGAGGGAGCATGGCACAGGTTTCAGGCAAGCTATCCCATTGGCTTGCCTTTTATTTATGTAAAGGGCTTGGGATAAAAAGCCTTATTGCATTAAGTCAAAAGCAGCCACTGGATGAGCTATTTAGGTTATCTAGTTTAGAGCTTCAGCAGCTGGGCTTATCACAAAGCCAAGCCGATAACTTAGTTAATACCGATTGGCAATTAGTCGCCCACTATCAAGAGCAGATATCAACGCTTAAAATCAAAGTGATCAGTTATTTTGATAGCAACTATCCGCCCTTACTCAAACAAATAGCCAGTGCACCTATCTTATTATTTTGTTTAGGTAACACTGAGCTATTACGGTCACCACAAATAGCAATTGTCGGTAGCCGTAATGCCACACCAACAGGGCTTGAAATAGCTGCTGAATTTGCTCATCAATTATCTTCTGTTGGCATGACGGTGACATCTGGTATGGCTTTGGGCATTGATGGCGCAGCCCATAAAGGTGCATTAGCAGGAACAGGAAACACCATTGCTGTACTTGGTACGGGTATCGATATTGCCTATCCCAAACGCCATAGTTTGCTCATTAAACAAGTTGCAGAGCGGGGCTTATTGGTTTCTGAGTTCTTACCAGGCACTGCTGCTAATGCCGCTAATTTTCCGCGCCGAAACCGTATTATCTCTGGATTATCATTAGGTGTGTTGATTGTAGAAGCGCAGATTAAAAGTGGCTCTTTGGTTACCGTACGCTATGCACTTGAGCAGAGTAAAGAAGTGTTTGCAGTGCCGGGTTCTATAAAAAGCCCACTTTCAGAGGCGAGTCATTTTTTAATTAAGCAAGGCGCTAAATTGACAGAAAATATTAGTGATATTCTTGATGAAGTGAGCTTTTTCTGTGAAAACAGTCTATATAGTATAGAACAGCCCATAGCAGATGAACCCGACTGCCCAGTGTTCAAAAGTATAGGGTATGAGGTAACAAGTGTTGATCAAATAACACAGCGCAGCCAATTACCTGTAGACGAAGTACAAGCTCGGTTACTCGACCTAGAGCTCGCAGATAAAATCGAACGAGTACTAGATGGTTATATAAGACTGGGAGGACATAAACATGTTTGACATCCTCATGTATCTTTTTGAAAACTATATCCATAGTGAAGCTGAAATCTTTACTGAAGAGAACGAACTTACCGATGAGTTAGTTCGTGCTGGCTTCAATAAACCTGAAATCTACAAAGCCCTTGATTGGCTAGAGCAACTTGCAGACTTACAACAAAGCGATATCTACCCGTACCTTAATGCCCAACCACAACATGCTATGCGTATTTACACAGATAGTGAATGCCAAATGTTAAGTGTTGAGTGTCGCGGCTTTTTAATGTTTATTGAGCAAATTGGTGTGATTAACACCGTAACCCGCGAAATGGTGATAGATAGGCTTTGCGCTTTAGATAAACCATTTATTTCTTTGGAAGATCTAAAGTGGGTAGTGCTGATGGTGTTATTTAATGTACCTGGGTCAGAGCAAGCTTACGCACAAATGGAAGACTTAATATTTGACGAACCAACCGATGTATTACATTAATTCGACTTTGCTTGTATCTTTGTTGAGTTTGGGTATATTAGGCGAAAATTAGCCAACCCCACAGGAATCTTATGAGTAAAATCGACCATTCTCTTTTTTCTGCAGATAAACATGCACTCGAAAAAGAGTATGAGGTTTGCCCTAAATGCGGTTCTGAATTGGTTATGCGCAACTCAAAGTCAGGGCCATTTTTAGGCTGTGCCAGTTACCCTAAATGTGACTACATCCGCCCATTAGCTCATCACGATAGCCAACAAATAAAAGTACTCGAAGACAGTGCCTGCCCAGAGTGTGGCAAGCCATTGGTAATTAAAAATGGCCGCTACGGCATGTTTATTGGGTGTACGGGCTATCCCGAGTGCCACTATATTGCACATGATGAAGAACCTGACGGTGCCCCTCAGTTACCTGCTTGCCCGAAATGCAAAAAAGGCCAGCTGGTTGCGCGTAGTAATAAGTTTGGCAAAACCTTTTATTCTTGTGATGGCTATCCGCGCTGTAAATATACACTTAACCACAAACCTGTGGCGACCGAGTGTCCTGCCTGTCATTGGCCAATTATGACCGAAAAGAAAACTGCCTCAGGTGTTGTGTTACAATGCCCGCAGAAGTCGTGTATGCATAAGTTAGTCGAATCTTAATGCACTTGTAATTTGTTTATTTAGGAGAGTTTCTTTGTCTGATCCTGTTGCACAACCAGCCAATGCAATTGACGCTTTGCAGCAAGGCGGTGTGATTGTTTACCCAACCGAAGCTGTTTTTGGTCTTGGTTGCGATCCTGATAACCAATCTGCGGTTGAAAAGCTTTTAGCCATCAAACAACGCCCTGTAGAAAAAGGCTTAATTTTAATTGCTGACAATTATGGCCAGTTATTAAAGTATGTAGATGATGCCAAAATCCCCATGGATAAACGTGCTGATATCTTTTCACAATGGCCAGGTGCTATCACTTGGGTGATGCCGGCAGCAAAAGAAACGCCAAAGTGGTTAACTGGTCAATTTGATACTATTGCTGTGCGTGTAACTGATCACCCAACAGTAAAAGCCCTGTGTCAGCAATTTGGTAAGCCGTTAGTTTCAACAAGTGCAAACTTAACCGGTCAAGAAACGGTAATGACTATCGCACAAGCGAAAAGCGAATTTGCTGACATGGTAGATTTTTATGTTGATGAGCCGTTAGGTGGCAACAGCCAACCAAGTGTGATCAAAGACGCTGCGACCGGCAAAGTATTTAGAGGATAAACATGCAAAGCGAGCTACTCGAACAAGTTAAAACCTATTTAATGGCCTTACAAGATACAATTTGTCAGGGTCTTGAGAGTGCCGATGGCAAAGCAAAATTTGTTGAAGATAATTGGCAACGTGCAGAAGGCGGCGGTGGTCGTACTCGTGTTATCCAAGGTGGTAATGTCATCGAACAGGGTGGGGTAAACTACTCGCATGTTTTTGGCGCGTCAATGCCAGCATCTGCAACAGCGCATCGTCCAGAGCTCGCAGGTCGTAGTTTTCATGCATGTGGTGTGTCATTAGTGATCCATCCTAATAATCCACATATTCCAACGAGTCACGCCAATGTGCGTTTCTTCATTGCCGAAAAAGAAGGTGAAGATCCAATTTGGTGGTTTGGCGGTGGTTTTGATTTAACACCTTATTACCCTGTATTTGAAGATGTACAACATTGGCATCAGGTGGCAAGCGATTTATGTCAGCCATTCGGTGCATCGGTATACGACAAATATAAAAACTGGTGTGATGATTACTTTTATCTAAAACACCGCAGCGAAACACGTGGTGTTGGTGGCTTATTCTTTGATGATTTAAATGAGCTCGGCTTTGAACAAAGCTTTGCCTTTATGCAGGCGGTAGGAAATGGCTATTTAGATGCATACCTTCCTATTATTGAGCGCCGTAAAGACACGCCGACAACCGAACAGCAACGCGATTTCCAACTGTATCGTCGTGGTCGTTATGTTGAATTTAATCTTGTTTGGGACCGCGGTACATTATTTGGCTTACAAACCGGCGGACGTACTGAGTCAATTTTGATGTCGATGCCACCATTAGCACGTTGGGAGTATAACTATGTACCTGCTGCAGATAGCCCAGAAGCTAAGCTGTATCAGTACTATCTACGCCCGCAAGATTGGTTAAACAGCAAAGAATCAGATTTAGTTGCACGTCAGTGGCAGCTTTAATCAAGTATTGAAACCACTCTAATCAACATTGTGTTGTCACCCTCAACGAGGGTGGCGACACTGTCACTGTTAGGCAGCTCTGCCAAGACACTAAATAGCACTTCTACTTTTAATATCTCTAACTTATCAGATGGTGTATCAATGGGGGCACTAACCTGTGTTAAGCATTGACTAATATCACAGGCATAGAAATCAAGTTTCACCTCAAAATATTCAGGGTGCTGAATAAGCTTATCAAAACCATCAACAATGCTTTGTTCATGTTTATCGCTCTGTGAGGTTTTATCTTGACTGATAAGAGATTGAGCAATCTGTTGAATATCATCCTGATAAATATATTGATCAATAGTGCTTAGTTGATCAGCAGTATCATTCACGCTGTGCTGATAGGTAAATAATAGCGCTGCAATAATCCCAATGCAGACTAAAAGAGTTGTTATAAATTTCATTTAAACATCCTTATTTACTATGAAATGTATATAACAACTCTAGCAGTTGCACGAAAAGTGCGCAATTTAGCTTAATTTGAAGCGTCTTACTTGTTCATCCAGTGACCGTGCTAACGACAACAGCTCTTCACTGACTTTTTGGTTTTCATGGGCATCAACCAATGAGTGCTCGGCATTGTCACTAATTGCTATAACGCTTTGGTTAATTTCTTCAGCTGCTAGATTTTGCTGTTCAGTGGCATCAGCGATTTGCACGTTAAGTTGATTTATTTCGCTCATCTGCGAAGAAATATCACGTAGAGCTTTTGCAACTTGCTTAACTTGAACTGCTCTTTCGTCTGCTTCTTCGCAAGAGTTATTCATGGTATTAACGGTTTGTGCTGCTTCAGCTTGTAGTTTATCGATAGTGCGGCGAATTTCGTCGGTTGAGTCATGGGTACGGGTTGCTAAAGTACGTACTTCATCGGCTACCACAGCAAAGCCTCGGCCAGCTTCACCAGCACGAGCTGCCTCAATCGCAGCATTAAGTGCAAGTAAGTTAGTTTGCTCGGCAATGCTACTGATCACCTCGAGTACTTTACCAACGTCTAACGTTTGCGTTTGTAGTTGACTTACTTGCTCAGCTGCCGCTCTAACATCTGCCGCAAGTTGATTAATACTTTGCTCAGTGTGCTCAGCAACATGTAAGCTTTGCTGCGCAAGTTGATTACTGTGCTCAGACTTCTCAGATGCAAAATGGGTGGTGTTTTTTACTTCGCTTGATGAGCTTTCTAATTCGTTGATGGCGGCAGCGACCGAATCTGTCCCTTGCTTTTGCTTTAAGATCGCTTGCTCGGTGGTATCTGCTGAGGCATAAATGCTTTCGGCAGAGTGGATCAATACCTTAGAAGAATGAGAGACTTGGGCAATATTATCTTTAAACGCGCCTATCATGTGATTAAAGCTGGTGGCGAGAGAGCTAAGCTCGTCATTATTACTGTCATTTACCGTGAGGCTTAAATCTTTATTGGTGGTTGCCAGGTGCATGGTGTGGCTAATGACTTTTAAGCGTTTGATGAATATTTTTCTAAACATCACGGCCAGTAGTGAAAATGCAGTAATGAAAATAGTCGTTAGTAGTAGCGTATTCGTTAAGGTGTTTTGCGATACTTCTTGCTCAATATCAGCCAACGAATAACTAATTTTTACTACACCTAACACATCGCCTTCTTGTGCTTGATGGCAGCCTAAGCAGTTTGTTCCTTTATAATCACTGCGAGCAAACATAGGCTTAAGATAAGTCATCGTACTTTTTTGATTATCAATAAATAGTGCTTCAGTGCCTGTCAGTGCTTTTCGTTCAGCATCGTTAGTCGCAACTTGGTTGGCATTTCCTGGCCCATAAATTTTATTAACGATTGGACTACGAATGATATGGGCGTCTGCAATATTAGGATGGCTTCTTAATTTAGTACTCAGAATTTCGCGATTAGCCATAGTGCCAGTTAGCATCATGGTGTTAATAGAATCAAAATAATTATCGGCAAGCAGTTTTATGTTACTTTCAACGGTATCTTGCGCTAATTCATGCTGTTGCTGAGCGCTGCTGAATATACTGGCAAATAATACCAATACGCCTGTTAGTGCTAACAAGGCATAAATTTTAAATTGGATAGACTTCATCCGACGACGCTTTTTCTAAATTAAGGAAAATTTATTATCTTTATTTAGAAAAAGCGTACATTGATATAGCGCAAAGCTTCGTTAGTTTTGATTGATCATATGGCTGGCGAGTTGCGATAACGATTGTCTTAACCCTTCGCGCAGGAGTGGGTTATCAATCTCGATATCAAGCGTTTTATTCATACAATGCATCCATTGGTCACGTAGGTCTTGATCAATAGGGAAAGGCATGTGACGCTTTCTTAGCATTGGGTGACCATATTTTTCAACGAATAGGTCAGGGCCGCCCAGCCAGCCCGATAAAAATTCAAAGAAGACTTGGCGAATTCTATCTAAAGGCTGAGGATGCATATCATATAATGGTTTGGCGTATTCATCTGTGGCCATTATGTCGTAAAATCGATTTGCAATTGCTCGAGCTCCTGCGTCACCGCCAATAATTTCGTAAGGTGTTTTTTCTGGGGTAGGTGTTTCAGGCGTTGGTTTCGATTTAGAAAAAAGTCGTTTAATCATAATATTAATAAAGCTCTACAGGGCGAAGAGGTTGCTTCACTATGGACAAATACGCGGTTTTTGGAAATCCAATAAAACATTCGAAATCACCCGCAATACACGCACAATTTGCTGCATCATTAAACGAGCAAATACAATACAGCGCCATTTTAGCACCAACAGATGCATTTGAAAAAACTGTCGCTGAGTTTTTCGCTGCGGGTGGTAAAGGGGCTAATGTCACCTTGCCATTTAAAGAGCAAGCGTTTGCCATGGTCGATGAACTTACAGAGCAAGCGAAAATAGCCGGAGCAGTAAACACGATTAAACAACTCGAAGATGGTAGCCTGCTGGGGGATAACACCGATGGTGTAGGGCTTGTTAAAGATCTTTTAGCCAATAAAGTCACCTTAAAAAGGCAGCGAGTACTTCTTATTGGCGCTGGTGGTGCGGCGCGAGGCGTCATTCAGCCATTATTGAATGAGCAAATCGAAAGCTTAACAATAGCCAACCGTACCGCCGAAAAAGCAAAGGCGCTAGCGAGTCATTTTAATGGTGAAATTGATGTGCAGGGCTTTGCTTTGAATGATATCCCAGCAAACAACTATGATGTGGTGATTAATTCAACCTCAAGTAGCGTAACGGGAGAGCTGCCTGGTATAGCAAAAGAGTGCGTTGCTAAGTGTCAGTGCGCTTACGATATGTTTTACGCGAATGATGATACGACATTTACATGTTGGGTTAAGTCGATTAACCCAACATGTTTAACTCTCGATGGTTGTGGCATGCTTGTTGGTCAAGCGGCACAGGCTTATTTTGTATGGCGCAATAAAATGCCAGAAATCATTCCCGTTGTTAGCGCGCTTAAAGCAGGAGAAATTGCGTGAATCAAGCTATCCAATTTATAGACAGACTCGAATTTAAGCCTGAAGAAAAGCAGTTGGTGTTTTTTGCCCAAGTTAGTGGCTTTATGGTGGAGTGTGTTATTGATACCAGCAAGTATGATTTTGCAGATCAAAGCAGTGCAGTTAATTACTTTGAATCTTATCGTTTCGATTACGAAGAGCTCGCCGAGCAGCTGATCGAAGATGAGCAGTATAACTCGGCAGGACAAATCGAATTAACTGAGGTGTTTTAGCCCTCAGCTAAGTATTCATCTTTAAGCTGAACATAATTATCAGCAGAGATATTTAAAAAGGCGCGCTCTTGCTCTGTTAAAGGGCGAGCCTGTTTAACAGGGCTACCGACATAAAGGTAACCAGACTCTAAACGCTTGTTAGGTGGTACTAATGAACCACCACCAATGATCACATCATCTTCAACAATTGCGTTGTCCATCACAATTGCGCCCATCCCAACAAGTATACGATTACCAAGTTGGCAGCCGTGTAGCATAACTTTATGACCAACAGTGACATCATCACCAATAATAAGAGGGTAGCCATCGGGGTTTGACTGAGAGGCACGTGTTAAATGTAAAACACTGCCGTCTTGAATATTCGTACGTTCACCAATACGTATATAGTTAACATCACCTCGCGCAGCAACAAGAGGCCATACACTTGAATCTTTACCAAGCGTAATATCACCCACTAAAACCGATGACTCATCAATATAAACACTATTATCGTATGTCGGAATGATCCCTTTATAAGAACGGATAGTCATAAATTCACCTTTTAATTTTAAAATGCGCTCAGTCTAGTGTAACAGCGAAGCAAATAAATACACCAAAACAGAGCTAAATTGACTGCTAAACAGCCAGTTTTAGGGTGTTTAGTTCAAAAGCTGAGCGAACAGTACGTTTTTTTAAATTTTATTGAAAAAAGTGCTTGCGTAAAAAATCCATCTCCCTATAATGCGACCCCACTGACACGGCGGGCAGCAACGAAAGACGCTAAACAACGTAGCAGAGAGTTAAGTGAAACTTCGGTTTCAAATAATCGAAAGAAAGTTTGAAATTAAGTGTTGACTCGAAAAATTAAGGATGTATTATACGCATCCCTAGCGACAACGTCGCAACGTTCTTTAACAATATAAAGCAATCATCTGTGTGGGCACTCGTACAGATTGAGTTCTAACAGCGAAGCTTAGTTTACTAAGTGGAGCAAAAAAATTTAGAGTCTCAATTTCTTATGAGTGACTATATAGTCAATTTATACAGAATTCATTGAGCACGGAACTTCGGTTTCAAAAAACTTTTAATTGAAGAGTTTGATCATGGCTCAGATTGAACGCTGGCGGCAGGCCTAACACATGCAAGTCGAGCGGTAACAGAGAGTAGCTTGCTACTCTGCTGACGAGCGGCGGACGGGTGAGTAATGCTTGGGAATATGCCTTATGGTGGGGGACAACAGTTGGAAACGACTGCTAATACCGCATGATGTCTACGGACCAAAGTGGGGGACCTTCGGGCCTCACGCCATAAGATTAGCCCAAGTGGGATTAGCTAGTTGGTGAGGTAATGGCTCACCAAGGCGACGATCCCTAGCTGGTTTGAGAGGATGATCAGCCACACTGGGACTGAGACACGGCCCAGACTCCTACGGGAGGCAGCAGTGGGGAATATTGCACAATGGGCGCAAGCCTGATGCAGCCATGCCGCGTGTGTGAAGAAGGCCTTCGGGTTGTAAAGCACTTTCAG
>NZ_VFBD01000017.1:0-11309 GCF_011319765.1 Pseudoalteromonas sp. MB47
CTTCGTAGTTTCTTTGATACCTACGATTTCAACTTCGTCATTCACGTTGATGATACCAGCTTCAACACGGCCTGTTACAACAGTACCACGACCTTGGATTGAGAATACGTCTTCGATAGGCATGATGAATGGCTTATCGATGTCACGCTCTGGCTCTGGGATGTAAGAATCTAGTGCTTCTGCAAGCTCAACGATTTTGTCTTCCCACTCTTTCTCGCCTTCTAACGCTTTAAGCGCTGAACCTTGGATTAGTGGTAAGTCATCACCTGGGAAGTCGTACTCAGAAAGAAGTTCACGAACTTCCATCTCAACTAGCTCAAGTAGCTCTTCGTCGTCAACCATGTCACATTTGTTCATGAATACGATGATGTAAGGTACACCAACCTGACGAGAAAGTAGGATGTGCTCACGAGTTTGTGGCATAGGACCGTCAGTCGCAGCAACTACTAGGATTGCGCCGTCCATTTGAGCAGCACCAGTGATCATGTTTTTAACATAATCAGCGTGTCCTGGACAGTCTACGTGTGCGTAGTGACGAGTTGGAGTATCGTACTCAACGTGTGAAGTTGAGATTGTGATACCACGCTCACGCTCTTCTGGAGCGTTATCGATTGATGCGAAGTCTTTAGCTACACCACCGTATACTTTTGCAAGTACGTTAGTGATTGCTGCTGTTAGAGTTGTTTTACCGTGGTCAACGTGGCCGATTGTACCAACGTTTACGTGCGGTTTTACGCGTTCAAACTTTTCTTTTGCCATGACGGAACCTATCAGTTTTGTGTATCTAGATTACATATGAAAATAATCCACCGAGGGTAGATTAATTTAATTTTTTCAAATTTCAAATAGTTTTTTCTGACAGATAAAGGAAGAAATTAAGATGAGTTCTCGATACTGGTGCTGATAGGCAGATTTGAACTGCCGACCTCACCCTTACCAAGGGTGCGCTCTACCAACTGAGCTATATCAGCAACACCAGAAGTCTGGAGCGGGCAGCGGGAATCGAACCCGCATCATCAGCTTGGAAGGCTGAGGTAATAGCCATTATACGATGCCCGCATAGGAACCTGTTCTTAAACTACCTCTAACCGTCAAGAATAAAGTGGTGGAGGGAGCTGGATTCGAACCAGCGAAGGCTGAGCCGTCAGATTTACAGTCTGATCCCTTTGGCCGCTCGGGAACCCCTCCACGAAAATTCTTTACTAAGTCACTTCCGGTAAAAGGAAAGTGGTGCCGACTATCCGAGTTGAACGGATGACCTACTGATTACAAGTCAGTTGCTCTACCAACTGAGCTAAGTCGGCACTGCTTTAGTACGGGGCGAGATTCTAAGGTAAGGTTTATTGTGATGCAACCATAAAATTAAAAAAAATGTGAATTTATGTGTTAAACGCTCACTATTCAGGCAAATTGCCGTATTTTTACTGCTTTATAGCTAATTCACGCCAATAATTCAGTCCTTTAAATACGAGCAAGCTGTCAAACTTAGCATCTAAATATGTATCTGCTAACAGCTTTCCATAACCACCAGCAAATATTAACTGGCAATCCTGTTGGTTAAGGTGTTTTTTTGCCTGCTCGATTGCGCCTAGAGTAGCAACCATGGCACCATTTTTTAGGCCATTTGGCGTATTACGGCCTAACTCAGTCGTAAATGGGATTTGCTCATCATCAAACACACGTTGCGTATTTTGGGTAAGTGAAGAGGTCATTAAATCAAGGCCAGGTAAGATCCAACCACCTAGATGCGCACCTTCTTGGTTTAGCACATCAATTGTCGTTGCAGTACCGGCATCAATAATAATGCAGTTTTGCTCGGGATATTCTACATACGCAGCTATTACCGCGAGCCAGCGATCAATTCCTAGGTTTTGAAACTGCTGGTATGCACAGGTTAACGTAGCGAGTTTAGCGGTCACCTCTGCTTCAAAGTAAGGAACAGCATATTGCTGCGCCTGTGCTAATAACGGTTTAAGTAGCTCGGTGTTACCCACGCACGCATAGACCAGCTCTGTTATTTGTGACCAAGGTAAATTGCTGAGTTCACAGGTTTGGTAATCCTTACCATCAAACAAAACGGCTTTAATTGCGGTATTGCCAACATCCACTAATAATTTCATAGCTCAGCCTTACGTAATGAAATTTCACCACCATAATAACTTTTCACTTCGCCGTCTTGGCGAATACGCACGCCACCTTGGTTATCAATTCCTTCACAAATACCACGCCAGCTACGATGACCCGTATTGAGCTCAACACACTCACCAGCAAATGCATTTAATTGATTCCACTGTAGATACATATCGTTTAAACCTGATTGCTGATACTGAGCTAAGCGTTTTTCTAAATAAAAGCACAAATAGGCCACCAGCTTGTTTTTATCTAATCCCTGTACATGCTGGCTTAAATCAGTCCATGCTTGATCTATGTGTTGGCTAACACTTTCTGGCATATGTAAATTGATACCTATACCTATTACAAGCTGGCAAGGCCCCTGCGGCTGACCATCAAGCTCAACTAATACACCCGCTAATTTTTCACGGTTTAAGTAGATATCATTTGGCCACTTAAGCTCTACATCCAATTGATATAAAGCTTTAAGCGTATCGTAAACAGCAAGCCCAACAGCAATAGATACCCCCATAGCAGCTTGCAAACCATCATCCAAACGCCAAAAGTAACTAAAGTATAAGTTTGCACCAAATGGAGATTGCCAAACGCGCCCACGGCGCCCTCTTCCCGCTTGCTGCATTTCTGCAACTAATACGCTGCCAGATGGCAGTGATACTTCTGTTTGCAAACGGCGCATTAATTCACTGTTGGTTGAATCAATAATAGGCTGCACTTCAACATTCGCGGTGCTGCCACCTAATTCATTATAATGCAGACCGATTTTATCTTTGTTCAGTAAGCCTACACTATTATTTAGGCAATACCCTTTACCCGTAACCTTAAATATATCGAGCCCCATCTCCTGCAAAGAGTGAATATGTTTACCCACTGCTGCACGGCTAATACCGAGCTGCTCGCCCAATTGCTGACCAGAAATAAAACCACCGGTATTTAGAGCTTGTAAAATAGCGAGCTTATTTCCATCTGGCGCTTTCATGATGAAGCTCCCAATTCAATGTGGCATTCATGTTCAGCATTGATCAGGCGTACTTCATGCTGTAAAGCAATCTGATATTTATGCCAAATCTGTTGTTGTACATGCTTTACCATGGCAATTAAGTCATCACCTGTACTATTACCGTGGTTTACTAGCACTAACGCTTGCTGCTGATGCACTTCAATACCTGCGACCTTAAAGCCTTTTAACCCAGCTTGCTCAATCAACCACCCCGCCGCAACTTTATGATGCTCAGCATCCACAAAGTAATGAGGTAGTTCTGGGTAGCTTTTTAAAAGTAACGCAAGTTGCTCATTCCTGATCACTGGGTTTTTGAAAAAACTGCCTGCATTCGCAAGTTCACTGGGGTTTGGTAGTTTACTGTTTCTGGTCGTGATGATTTGCTCAAATACCTGCTGTGGAGAGGGTTCTGAAAGCTGTTGCAATGGTCCATAACTCAGAACTGGCTGCCATTTTTTAGGTAACAGCAGCCCTACTTGGGTGATTACAGCTTTGTTCTTCAGTGCATGCTTGAAGATAGAGTCACGATAGCCAAATTGGCATTCGCCTTTAGTTAAGCGCTTTATCGTTTTGGTTGCAATATCAAAGTAGTCGACATAACTCACAAACTTTTCAAGTTCTACACCGTAAGCACCTATATTTTGCACTGGTGCAGCACCAACCGTTCCAGGTATTAAAGCAAGGTTTTCAAGCCCAGGCATGTCATTAGCAATAGCCATAGCAACTAATTGGTGCCAGTTTTCTCCGGCTGCAATGTGTAATAAAAAGCCATCGTTTTGCTGCTCTATGTCGATGCCCTTCGTATTCATGTGGATCACAGCACCTTGGTAGTCAGATAAAAACACCGTATTACTGCCTTCACCTAAAATACAAAATGGCCCAGAAAAGTCTGTGCTTAAAAGCTGATTCACTTCATCAATTTGATAAAAATGCTGGCATTGGCTTGGCAAAGAAAAGGTATGAAAAGATTGCAGGGACTGAGCCACAAAACGCCTCAAAGGTTACCGGTAACTAATCGCATTAGTGTAACCTATCGTCGCAAAATACGCATTAGATTGTAAAAATCACTCAACCCACTGCACTAATCATGTTATAAAACGGGCTCTTTTTCATTTCCGTTCCAGGGTTATTATGAAGTTTAAACCATTACTTTTAAGTCTTGCTATGGCCGGTGCTTGCTCTCAAGCAACTGCAGATGCAATCAGCCAGCACACTTACGCAAACTTAGATGACGTAACAACCACTCACCTACTACTAGATTTAGATGTTGATTTTGATGACAAACAACTAGAAGGTTTTGTTGAGCACACGCTAGATTGGCACAATGCAACAAGCAAAACACTGGTGCTTGATACTCGCGATTTAGATATCGACAAAGTAATGTATCAAGATCAAAAAGGCAGCTGGCACAAAGCTGACTTCACCCTTGCTGCACGTGATGACGTGAAGGGCTCAAAATTAACAATTAAATTTAAAAGCCAAGCGGTTAAAGCACGTATTTACTACAACAGCCGCCCAGAAGCTTCAGGTTTACAGTGGTTAACACCAGAGCAAACAGCCAGTAAGTCACACCCATTTATGTACAGCCAATCACAAGCAATTCATGCTCGTAGTTGGATCCCAGTACAAGATACGCCAGCAATGCGTGTAACCTACTCGGCACGTATTCACACTCCTAAAGACATTCGTGCGGTAATGAGTGCTGATAACAAAGATGCACTTTATAAAGACGGCGATTACCTATTTAATATGCCACAACCAATTTCGCCATACTTAATCGCAATTGGTGCAGGTAATTTAGAATTTAAAGCTATGTCTAAGCAAACAGGTATCTTTGCTGAGCCAACAATTTTAGATGCATCAGTTGCTGAGTTTAACGACACTCAAGCGATGATCGATAAAACTAACGCGATGTATGGCGAATACGCATGGGGTCGTTATGACTTATTAATGCTACCGCCAAGCTTCCCATTTGGTGGCATGGAAAACCCACGTTTATCATTCATTACACCAACGGTTGTTGCTGGCGATAAAAGCTTAGTAAACCTAATTGCTCACGAACTTGCTCACTCTTGGTCTGGTAACTTAGTAACCAATGCAACCTGGGAAGATTTATGGCTAAACGAAGGTTTCACGTCTTACGTTGAAAACCGCATTATGGAAGAAGTGTTTGGTCGTGACCGTGCAGTTATGGAACAAGCGCTTGATGCAGCGGGCTTACGCGCATTACTTAAAACTCTGCCAGCACCAGATACACGCCTTAACTTAAAGCTTAATGGCCGCGATCCTGATGATGCATTTAGCTCAGTGCCTTACACTAAAGGTCAGCTTTTCTTAATCTATCTAGAAAACAAATTTGGCCGTGATAAGTTTGACCCATTCGTAAAGGGTTACTTTGACCAATTTGCGTTTAAGTCTCTTACAACAGCGCAATTTGTTACTTACTTAAAAGCTAACTTGATCGAAAAATATCCAGGCGTTGTGAGCATGGATAAAGTTAATGAGTGGATCTTTGAGCCTGGTTTACCAAGCGATGCCCCTAACCCAACGTCTGATGCTTTCGATAAAGTTGATGCTGTAACCAAAACATGGTTAAACGGCGAAATTAGTGCAGCCCAGTTACCAACAGCGGATTGGTCAGTTCACGAGTGGCTACACTTTTTGAATAACCTACCTCGCGATTTAAGCATTGAAAAAATGACTGAGCTTGATAATCAATTCAACCTTACACAGTCAACTAATGCTGAGCGTGCTTTCGCATGGTTTATGCTAGCGGTAGGTAATGGTTATCAACCAATTTACCCAGCGCTTGATGAACATCTATCAGGCATCGGTCGTCGTAAATTAATTGTGCCACTCTATAAAGCACTTATTAAAAACGGTAAAAAAGACTGGGCGCATGATGTGTACTTAAAAGCACGTCCGGGTTACCACCCACTTGCACAAGGTACTGTTGACGACTTATTTGCAAAGTAAGTCATCAAACACAAAAAAGGCGCTGCAATCAGCGCCTTTTTTAATTATTTTATTAGTTACTTACTTTTTGTAAGAACGCACGGCGCTCTTCTGGGCTTGCTTGTTGCCACCAAAACTCAAGCATCGCAGCCGCACTTGGCATATTTTTCAAACCCGCTTGTCCGCCGGGTACTTTTGCAGGCAATGTGACAGGGACAGCAGTCGCAGGCTTGTTGCTTGTACTTGTAGCAGCAACTGGGGCACTGGCTACAGCTTGTGCAGGCGCGCTAGATGCACGATAGCTAACTATCGATAGTGGCACAGCAAGTTCACTGCCCTTGGCTTTTAAGCTTACTTGCGGTGATTCAGCAAACACTTCTGCCGCAACAGCATTACTGGCACGATTAAACACTAGGTCATAGTCTTTGCCGCTCTCTACTGTGAGCTCAACCCAGAATGGCTCTGACTCAACAACTTGGTGGTCATCATAACCTTGCTCGTAAAGATCGGTATATTTCATCTTCACTTGGTAAGTACCAGGAGCAAGTTCAACATCGTCAACACGACTGAAAAACGACTGCTCAATAAGTCGCTCTCCGACTTGTAAAGGTACAAACTCTTCTGGAAAGTGAATAGTCTCAGCGACACTACTTAAACTATTTAATAGCATTAACGCACTACTCAGTAATACTAACTTACGCATGTTCACTCCTTGTTGTTCAATTTACGGCAGTTTCAGTTTGACACTGCAAATAAAGTTTGTCATTAGTGGGCGGTCATTTAACCACATTTATAAGAGAGCTAAGTATGAGCCAAGAGACTATTTTTACAAAGATTATTAACCGAGAGATCCCTGCTGATATTGTATATGAAGACGAGTTGTCTTTAGCTTTTAAAGATATTAACCCACAAGCCCCTTTTCATGTGCTGATCATCCCAAAAACACCAATAGCGACGATTAATGATGTTACAGAAGAAAATGCATCTTTAGTCGGTCATTTATATGTGGTTGCTGCCAAACTTGCCAAACAGTTTGGCTTTAGTGAAGACGGTTTTCGCGTCGTAATGAACTGTAATGACCATGGCGGACAAACTGTGTACCATATACACCTACATATGCTGGCAGGTAAAACAATGGGCTGGCCTCCGTATCAAGACAAGAAAAAAACCAATCTCTAATATTTTAGTATGTAAAAATATGTAAAAGGTAGAACAAAGATACTGTTTTTGTCTATAATAGTGACAGATCAGCTAGTTAATGTATTGCAATTAGTTAACTAGCTGTATTTTTTGACACAAAATAGACACAAACTGTACTTTTCCTGCACAAGTCTCAGAAATTTCTAATACGAAAGGGGTGGATTGCGTGATAGGATGCAATTGTCAACTTTTTTCAAGAGTGAATAAATATGAGTAGTTCAGCCTTTTTATTATTAGATCCAGAACCGATTAACACGATTGGTGTAAATGTATTAGAACCATTGTTAAAAACACAAGGACTTACTGTGACAACTGGTACTGATATTTCTGAAGTACCTGAAGGCACACGATTGCTATTCATTGAAACGTCAAGTACAGATCCGTGGGGAAAACTAAAGGAGCAATTAGTTAATCTACGAATTAAATGCGATATTGTTTTATTTAATCTAGATGAAAACCCAGAACTAGCTAATCGCGCTCTTCTAAGTGGCATAAGAGGTGTATTTTACACCACGGATAACGCCGATGTGCTAATGAAAGGCATTCGTTTGTTACTTGAAGACCAACTCTGGTACCGTCGTGATATTATGTGTAATGCACTTAACCGTATGTTGCAGTTTAACAAAGACGCACTACATAAATTAACAGACGGTGATATCGAACCAGTTAAGCTTACCAAACGTGAAAAAGCTATTATTTCATTAATGAGTAAAGGTTCGAAAAACAAAGAAATAGCTGAAGATTTAAGTATTAGTCCGCATACAGTGAAAACTCACTTATACAGTGCATTTAGAAAAACTAAGTGTCGTAATCGTATTGAGTTACTATCTTGGGCTCAGCAAAACATTCCTGACGAAATTCGTTAAACGAAATACCCTACTTGTTAAAACAGACGCTACTGCGTCTGTTTTTGTTTCTGGTTGCTAATCACTGTAATTGACTTTATGCTCAAACTGATTGCCAAACACTGGAAATACAATGCTCGACTCAGCTACTTTATATTACGCCAGCGCTGCCATGATGGCAGTAATGACCCTTCTTAATTACCTTACTTGGCGAACCAACAATAAGACTCCGGGCACCTTACTCTATATTTTTTATCCACTTGTGATGTTTGCATCAGTAATGAGTTTTGCACTACATGGCCATATTAATAACCTTGCCAGTGTTGCCATTGCAAATACTCTACTGTTTAGTGCCTCAATCATCCATGTACTCGCAATTTGTCAGTTTTTGAATGCCAAATGCGTTGGCTTTAAAACCTTTGTTTCGATCACAGTCGCTTTAGCTATCACTATGATTTACCTTGCTACTGACAGCGCAGAGTTACGCAGCCGAATATTGGTTTCTGACCTTCAACATATTGTTGAATCATTGTTTTTACTGGCTTTGTTTATTCGTAATGGCCGTAAAAGTTACCCTAATGGCAGTATTGTTTATATTTTAATTCTCAGCATTATCCTAGCGGTGTTTACTGGCCGTACTTTAATGATGGGAGATATTACAACCGCCAACCTATTATCTGCAGACTGGTTTAGTTTCACTTTATTTATTAATGGCGTAATAGCTCCAATGTTCTATGCTACAGGCATGGCACTACTATGTAATGAAAGACGTGAGCAAAACCTTAATCAACTCACCGAAAAAGCCCATAAAGATTTAGAAATAAGAGGTTTGTTCTTATCAACTATTAGTCATGAAATTCGCACACCGTTAAACGGTATTTTAGGTAGTGCACAGTTGATCATGAACCAATCGAGTGACCCCCGTGATAAACCTTATTGCGAAGCAATTATTAACTCCGCTGAATCATTAAATTTATTAGTAGATAAAGTTCTCGACTACGCCAGCTTAGATCAACGAGATGAAGCACTTTATGAAGAGGATGTTGAGTTTAAAACTTGGCTAAATAATCTTTGCCTACTTCTCAGCCCCCTAGCAGAACAAAAACACTTAAAGTTTGAGTTGATATATGATTTGCCAGAACAGGCATGTTATTACTGCGACCAACAAAAACTCAGGCAAGTTATTATAAACTTAGTAGGTAACGCAATTAAGTTTACTGACCAAGGAGCCGTAAAGATTCATGTGAAGCTTCTTAATGAAGGCCAACTAGACCACCTAGTTAGAGTAAGTGTGATTGACTCAGGCCCTGGTATTGAAGATGAAGAAATAGCCTACCTCACTGAACCATACGTGCAAAGTAGTGCAGGTAAAGAGAAAGGAGGCACAGGCCTTGGCTTAGCAATTACCAGCCGGCTACTCGAAAAGTTAGGCAGTAAACTCAACATAGAGAGTGAGCTTAAAAAAGGCAGTACTTTCAGCTTTGATATTTCACTTGCTATTGGTGAGCTTAGCCTAGTTGAACAGCGTCACCAATCAAAGGATTATGTTACTGGCCTAGACGTGTTATTAGTTGAAGATCTCGATTTAAATCAGAAAATTGCCATCGAATTTATGGCTGATGATGAGCACAAGATAAAACTTGCAAAAGATGGCAATAGCGCGATTGAACTGATGCAAAAACATCACTTTGATGTGGTATTACTCGATATGAATTTGCCTGATTTAACAGGGCAAGAAGTCTTAAAAAAGCTAAAAAATATCGACCATTTAAATCAACGCACGCCAGTATTAGCATTTACCGCTAGCCTCAGTCCAGATGAAATAAAAGAGTATTTATCACTAGGTATAAAAGATATTGTAGGCAAACCAATAAAGCAGCAGAAATTACGTCAAGCTCTGAGCGATTCACAAACAAACCAATCTGCGAGTATCGCGGTGGAATTACGAGATACACTTTACGATGAAACGGCAGCTGCTACATTGATAAGCTCATTCAGCGAGGATGAGGTATCATCGATTTACAATGAGTTTGTTTTATCTGCTAGAAATAAACTCATTCGTTGTCAACAACTTGTAGATGATGATAAAGAGCAGTGCATCAAACTGATTCACCGTCAAGCAAGCACAGCATTGCAGCTAGGGTTTAATCGATACGGTACAGAGCTGAAGCGCATCGAACGTAAGTTACTTGATAACAAGCCCTTAAAAGAACTATTAACCGAAGCCCTAATACTTTGGCAAGAAAGTCTACAAGCTTACCTTAAGCATGCTAGGCGTGAGTTATCATAGCGGTAAGCGAGCATTGTAGGCGCGATTTTATATCGCGCAATATTCAAAAGATAACGCGCGAAATAAATTTCACGCCTACATCAAAACATGGAACGACTTTAGCCGTGAAATGTTTTTCGGCGCTAAAGTAGCGCCTTGGCTAAAGCCTACAAATAACACGATTCGGCTTCAAACTGATTGTGATATGATTACTTAAGACTTACTTTTTCAGGCATAAAAAAACACGCTTTCGCGTGCCTACTTATCAAACTCAATTAATTTTAATCTTCAATTTCAGTTGGTTGCGGGAGCTGTGAATTTTGAGAGCGAACCGACGACCTTCGGCTCTGAACCTGAATTTCAGGCATAAAAAAAAACGCTTTCGCGTGCCTACTTATCAAACTCATTTAATTTTAATCTTCAATTTCAGTTGGTTATACCATTCCGCTTAAATATCTGATCTAATATAGGCTATATAAAATCACCGGTTAATAACATTGAATCCAAACATATCTGAACAGCTTTTAGCGCTTTCTCGTAAAGAACCAAACGCACGAAAACGCATGCGATTGCTCGCAGTGTCATTATTTTATGA
The DNA here is from genome assembly GCF_011319765.1 of Pseudoalteromonas sp. MB47. Taxonomy (NCBI): domain Bacteria; kingdom Pseudomonadati; phylum Pseudomonadota; class Gammaproteobacteria; order Alteromonadales; family Pseudoalteromonadaceae; genus Pseudoalteromonas; species Pseudoalteromonas sp. MB47. The sequence continues at coordinate 10,995 of NZ_VFBD01000017.1, forward strand.
GGGGAATAGCAGAACCGATATTGCAAAATGTCTAAACACAGCAAGAAGTAGTGTGAATAAATGGGTTTCTAGTTACCTAGAGCATGGGCTTGATGGTTTAGACAATAAGCCTATTCAAGGACGTCCATCAAGATTACAACAGCGGCAACTTGAACAACTATCTGAGTTTATAAAGCGCACGAATACAGAACTTCGTGGTGGCCGCCTTACCGGTGAAGACATTGTGCATTACATTCATACTGAATTTGGTGTTCATTACCACTTAAATCATGTCTATAAAATTCTAAAGCAACTTGGCTTTAGTTGGATCACAAG